>JAPYPO010000413.1 GCA_029937645.1 Candidatus Hydrogenedentota bacterium | reverse complement strand
AATCGATGCCGGCGGATCTCAAGATGACTCTTCCAAATGGGAAATCCGGGTCTACTTGAATGACGGTGCCGGCGGGTTCGCTTCGTCGTCGAATATTACGGCCGATTCGGCCACGACCCAAGCGATCGGGGTAGGGGATGTAGACGGCGACGGCGACCTGGACGTTGTCGCGGGGAACAACGGGCAGAACCGACTCTATCTCAATGACGGAAACGGAGTGCTGGGGGACGGCCTCGGCGGCGCGACAGGCATCGACATCCACGACGACACCGACAACACAACAGCCACGATCTTGACGGACGTGGAGGGCGACGGCGATCTCGATCTCATTGCGATAAATTCAGGAGGCGTGAATCGGCTCTATGTTAACAACGGGACTGCGGACCCCTTTGGGGGACTCACCCCACGATCCGTCACGCTGGACTCGCTGAACTCGACCTCGGTCGTTGTCGGCGACATTGGCGGCGACGGCGATGTCGATCTCATTGTGGGCAATCTAAGCCAATTCAATCGAGCGTACCGCCTTCATCGAGGCGGTCTATTCGATGTCGAAGGGGGAATCGCCACGTCCCTCAAGGTCAACTCGGGCTTCGATATCGTCCAAAGCATTAAAATCACCGGTGCCGCATCCATTCCACCGAATACGAAGGCAAATTATCTGGTGAGCAACGATGGTGGCCAGCGCTTTTATCGCGTGCAATCCGGAGTGGACTACTTTTTCCCCACGCCCGGCGGCGACTTGCGGTGGCGTGTCGAATTGGATTCACGCTCCCCCCTTGTTTCGCCCGTTTTCGATTCTATCGCTATTACCGGCGCGTTGCCCTTTATCGATCCGCCCGTACCCAACATCGAAACCTTCGAAGATACACCGTCCGCCGCGCTGGACCTGGGACAATTCGAAAACGACCTGCAAGAGTCTGACGCCGACTTAACCTGGTCGATCAACCCCGCCGAGACAACCCTCTATACGGCGGCAATCGGCGCGGACGACAACTTGGTTGTCACACCCAAACTCAACCAGAGTGGAGTCGAGTCGGGGGTCACGCTCACGCTGACAGACGGCGATGGCTTTACGGACGCGCAACAGATCGATATCACCGTCGTCTATCAGCCGCCCGGTGCCCCTGGACTCTTCGCATTTCCCCAAGACCCGTTCACAACCGAAAATGTGGTCTGCTTTGTCTCCCCCGGATTCGTCGGCCCGGCCCGCACCCTGGAGTACGAATATACTTGGAACAACGGCGCTCGCGATATCGTGCACGGGCCAACCGATCAGGTCGTTGACGTACTCAGCGCCTCCGAGACGCTTCCGGGCGAAATGTGGACGTGCACCGTTCGCGCCTTTGACGGTCAAACCTGGTCGCCTTCCGTGCCGGTCGGGTCCGGAACGGTTCAGGATAAGATCGTATCGACGGTGACCCTCGACGCGACTCCCGCGACGATTCTGCTCGGGCAAAGCGTCACCTTAAGCGGCGATATCTCGCCCGCCCCCGGCATCGTTGCGGTTTTATTTGACGACACGGAAACGCCCCCCGGGGGAACGAGCACCCTACCCCCGAACCCCAATACCACTGCGTCATCCACCTTTTCGTCAAGCTTTCTGCCGAACGAAGCCGGGACCTGGTCTTTCTTCGCTGAATGGCCCGGCAACGAAACTACCTTTGGTGATTCCGATGCTGCGGCGGTGGCGGTGCTCAAGGCCGAACCCACGGTGACCTTGGAACTTTCAGCCTCGTCGGCCCCCAATCCGTTTGCCAATCTCACGGCGACGGCGACGGTCTCCGCTCTACTGCCTCCCGAGTTGCTGCCGCTTCTCGAAGGCTTGCCGGTTGCGCTCGCGATGAAGAAGCCGGATGCCACGTCGACTCCGTTGGTTTTCGCGACGACGGAGCTGGTGGACGGCCAGTATATCGCGACCTTCGCACCGGAGGATTTTTCCGCGGCAAGTATTGCGTTCGATGAGGCGGGCACGTGGCAGTTCCTGGCGGAGTTCCAAGGGAACGATAATCTGCTCCGGGCTACGAGCGCCAACTTTGACACGTCGGAAACGCCTCGTCTGACCATCAAAGACGGCGCCGGATACGCCGTGCTCGTCGTCGGGCAGTTGGATGACAACGCGGAGGGCTTGCCCGAACACACCAAGACCCTCGACTTCGTCTACCGTTCGATGCGCGACCGCGGTTTCGCGCCGGAGGATCTATACTACCTGCGCAATTCTTCCGTGCCGTTGCCTACTGATATCCTGACGAGCGATCCCACGCCCGACACGCCCACCACACAGAGCGATCTTCAATTCGCTATCCAAGATTGGGCCCAGGGAAAAATGAACGCGACGCCCGCACCGCTTTACGTTGTCATGATCGACCACGGCAGCGAGGATAAGTTCTTTGTCTATTCCGGACAGTTTGACGATGATCGAATTATCACGCCCGGCGAGTTGGACGGTTTCCTTGACAATCTTGAAGTGGGATTAAACACAGAGGCTGCTGCTCAAGACACCGTCGTGATCTACGGTGCCTGCCATTCCGGCTCCTTCATCCCGCTGGTTTCCGCGCCCGGCCGTCTGGTAATCACCAGCAGTTCAGCGGAAGAAATTTCTCACCGGGGCACCGTCGATCCAGGGGATGGGCTCCGCGACGGCGAGCCCTTCGTAACCGAACTGTTCCGCAACATGCGCTCGGGAAGAAATCTCAAAGAATCTTTCGAGATCGCATCCCAGCGAATCGAGGAGCTGACCGTCTCCCGCAGCAACGCGGGCAACGACTCCGCCGACCTCCCTCAAGAGCCCCTCCTGGATGAAAACGGTGATGGGGTCGGCACCGTGCGCGCTAGCTTGAGCCTCGCCGGAATTAATGACGGCGCGCGCGCCTTTGGCATCACGCTGGGTTTCGGCGTGAACGCGGGAGATCCGGTCGGCTGGGTAAACGCGACGCCCACCGTCTTCCTGGGGCCCAGCGACCCCGTGCCGGAACTCTTCGCGCGGGCGACGGACACTGCGGTAAACCATTCAGCTTGGATTGAAGTGAAAGCTCCCGAGTATGTGGGTGCAGACGTCGCCGCGTCCGGTGCAACCGGAGGCGGCGAATTGCTCGAAGATTTCCAGCAGGTTGTCAATCTGGTTCGGGTCGACGCCGATCCAGCGCCTGTGGGCTCGGAGTTTACTTGGCCCAGCCTCCCCTTCGCTGACCCAGGCGACTTGTTCAACCCACCCGGCACCTACCAAGTCTTCTACTACGTCCAGGACGGGACCCGTGAGGAAAAGGAGGTCAGCGCCCATCTACTCACCACCATCTTCCGTGCTCGTTCAGATAATTCGCCGCCGCCCCCCACCTCACTCCGCTTCCCACTGGATGGCAGCGACGTGCACAGCACAACATTCTTTGCATGGTCAGCGAGCGTCGATCCCGACGGGCACGCCGTCACCTATCGGATTGACATAGCCGAAGACAACGCATTCTCGGTGGGCCTCATTTCGCGCGATGGAATTCTCGGCACCTCGATACTGCTTAGCCAAGAGGACGGACTCATGGATGGGCGAAGCTACTTCTGGCGCGTGGTGCCCGTAGACGAGTTTGGCGCTTCGTCGGCAGCCAATGAAATCCGCACCTTATCCGTAGACAACACAAACGACCTCACTCCCAACTCCATCTTTGGAGTGGTGCTGGACGCCAATAGCGGCGATCCAATCGCTGGCGCATCGATCACGCTCAATCCGGGAGGGCTCTCGACGACCACCGGTCAAGACGGTTTCTATGTCTTTGTGGGCATCCCTGACGGAGTCTACTCAGTCAGAGCCACTTCCTCAGGCCACTTCAACAAATCGATCGACAACCAGCCGTTATTCAACGGCGAAACACGGGAGATACTATTCCGACTTGTACCGGATGACCTTCCGCCAAGCGAAGGTGAGGGTGAAGGAGAGGGTGAAGGAGAGGGTGAAGGAGAGGGTGAAGGAGAGGGTG
>JAPYPO010000412.1 GCA_029937645.1 Candidatus Hydrogenedentota bacterium | reverse complement strand
ATAAGCCCGCTTTTGCCCGAACCCGCCCGTGGGCCGTCCATTTTGGCAATCGCCCCGGCTACGCACCGAGCCAGGAAATCTTCTAGCGCGATGCGGCGAATCGGATTCCGGAATAAATCCGGAGGCAACTCCGCTTGCTCGGCATCCAAACGAACGCGGATCTTCGACGGCACCGCAAAGGGGTCGCCTTGAACATGGTCGATGAATACGGTTAGGGCGTCCTGCCGGTAGGCGCCTCGGATTTCCTTATAGGCCTTATAGCCCTTCCCGTCCAAGCCGAGAAGATTCCGGCCCAGATTTTCTAGTGTATCGGTTGTCATGCTAAGATTCTCATATTCGACTCATTGAAACACTTCACGCGACTAAAGCAGCCATTCGGTTCCTTGTTCCTATCAGCCCGATTCGTTGCACGGTGACCCAACCATGACTATATTCCTTTTTCCCTCCAGTCTCACATCGAGCAACGTCTTGACACGGCCTATTCCAGCCGCTCTATTGCTGCTGTCGGCTCTGGCGGGTTTGTTCAATACCAGCGCTTCGGCGCAGGAGGCCTCCGAGAATCAGACGGTCCAGGCCGAGGCCGAAGCGGTGGACGCGGCGCTCGACCCGCTAGCGGAGTTGGATCTGTCCACACCGCGCGCGACGTTGGTGTCGTTCTTGGCGGCGATGAATTCGGTTCACTCAGATAAGCCCGAGTTCATCGACGCGGCGACAGCTTGCTTCAATCTCGAAGAGGTAGCCGAAGAGCAAAGGGCTGCCGAGGGAAGGCGCCTTGCGGATTACCTGTACCAGAAGCTGAACGCTATCGTTCTTGATCAACAGATCGTTCCCGAGTCTTCCGATTCGCGAACCGTCGAGGTAAGCGTTGGCCCGAACCTGGATGTCCCACTTCATTTTCGGCTCAACGATGACGGCCTCTGGCGCTTTAGCCGGAGCCTGCTCGAAAAGGACATTGAAGCGAACCGCGATGTCCCTCAGGATGCGACCGAAGCCGTAGCGGTGGTGGACCCCGGCGTGGATGCCGATCTCGCGACTCCGCGGGCCACCATGCAGACCTTTCTAAACGCGATGGACGCGTGGGATAGCGGCGGGCAGGAGCAGGCGCGCAAGACCCTCGATCTTTCCGAACTGGGCGAATCGGTTCGCGAAGAGACCGCGGCCATCGTCGCTACACAGCTTCAGCGCATCATGGACCGTGACCGACTGGTGGTGTATCAGGAAATCCCGAATCAGCCGACGGGAGGGCCGTATCGGCACCTAACCGACCCGGGCGGGCTTCGCATCGAGATCGTCCCAATTCCCTCCGATCCGGTGAATCCCGAAGTGGTTGAATGGAAATTTAGCGCCCAAACGATAAGCGATGCCGAAGCGCTGTGGGATGTCTACCGCAACCGCCCGATTGTGGTGGGCACCGGAGAGGACGCACCTCAAATTCTTTCGTTGCAGATCCGCGATTGGATCTTTGAGTATGCTCCGGCGCTTGCGGAGCGAACCGTCGTCCTCGAAAACTGGCAGTGGCTCGGCCTTATTCTCATCATCCTTCTCGGAATGACCGTGAGTCGAATTCTTATCTTCATTCTGATTCGAGTGCTCCGCCGCTATTTCCGCAACGAACACCTTTCCCTGGATCCGCAGCTTGAGAATGAGGTGGCCCGCCCCTTGCGCGTGGCGATCATGGCGAGGGTGTGGTGGGTGGCGCTGAAACCACTCAACCTGCCACCCGAAGCCCTGGACCCGTTGAAAATCGCCACCTCCACGATCTCGACACTGGCGTTGGTATGGGCGTTCTACAAGTTAATCAATATCGTGGGCACCTACCTGACGGCGCGTGCGGCACGGACCGATACCAAGTATGACGACATGATCGTGCCGCTCATCGTCAAGACCCTCAAAATCATCGCTATCGTAGTCGGCGTGTTCTTTTCCGCCGAAGCCATGTCCTTACCCACAGAAACGGTCCTTACGGGAATGGGTATCGGTGGCTTGGCCATTGCGCTCGCCGCGAAAGACACGGTGGGCAATGTCTTTGGATCGTTGGCGATTCTGTTTGACCGGCCCTTCGAAATCGGGGATTGGGTCACGATTGGGGATGTGGACGGCACCGTGGAAAAGGTGGGGATTCGGAGCACCCGCATCCGGACCTTCTACAACTCCTTGATCACCGTTCCCAACTCGGTGATTATCAACGCGACCATAGACAACTACGGCCAGCGGCGCTTCCGGCGAATCCGCATATTCCTTGGGATTACCTACGATACCCCGCCCGATAAAATCGAAGCCTTCTGCGAGGGAATCCGCGAAGTCATCCGCCAGCACCCCTACACCCGGAAGGATTACTTTCACGTCTACCTGAACAACTTCTCCGAATCCTCCCTGGACATCCTCCTGTATTGCTTCCAAGAATGTCCCGATTGGTCCACCGAACTGCGCGAGCGGCAACGCCTCTTCCTAGACATCCTGCGTCTCGCAAAACGCCTCGGAGTAGAATTCGCGTTCCCGACACAGACGCTGTTCATGAATCCCGAGAACGGCAACGCCACCTCTTCCGGAAACGGACTCGACACCGACGAAGCCCTCGCCCTGGGTCAGAAAGCGGGACGCGCGATCGTCGAGGAAGGCATGGGGAAAAACCCGCCCCTGCCACCGGCCGTTTCCTTCGCGCCAGTCCGCCAAAAGCCCACCGATGGATTTGACGACAGCGGGGAGGAATGATATGCCGTTTACGATCAAGAATTTTGTAACGATTCGGCCTTACCTATTTCATCTCACCGCCCCCGAGAATTTACCTCGAATCCGGACAACGCGCATGTTGGTGCCCGCGACCGATTTATTGATCGAAGCTGGCCGCAGCGAGGTGATTCGGCAAAAGAGAGCTGAGGCACTTTGCGTCGCCGTGGCGGATGCGCCTGTTCATGTTCGCGATCAAGCGCCATTGCACGAGGGGAACGTGCAACTCGAGGATGGCTGGGACTTCGGAACGCTCATCGAGGCATTGAACTCACGCGTCTATTTTTGGCCGGGAAAAGACGGAGGACCCATCGAGCCAGGCAAGAGGCACTTCGAGCGTTACAAGGAAGAACGCCCCGCCATTATTCGCGTGAACTCCGCATACATGTTTCGTGAATATCAGCTGACTCCAGAATTCTGTAAGTACAATTCTGGTTCGCCCCGGTGCAACGCCGGAAGGCGAAGCCCGAGGGGAGCGAGGACGTTCGTAGCATGTGGACAGGCGGGTTACACGGCCGGGAAAGTCGTCGAAGTAACTTTTTCGGGACCCGTGCGCCTTCCAGCAGACGCTGAAATTTCGCGATACCCTGACGACACCTGGAAATCGTTCGCATCCGTTGGGTAGTCGCATGTACTTGATTACGCCGTACGCTGAATATTTCTCCCGTCTGCGGCCCGCCGTCTTACCGTACGCTGAAAGCGTTAAATTCCTCAGCCCAGGGTTCGCGAAGCGTACCCTGGGTACACGATTCTTCCAAGATCGAACCCTGTAAGGGTTCCACAAAGGAGTATGGGCGGTGCCTCAATCCTTAACCCAACTCTACCTCCACATCGTCTTCTCTACCAAGAGCCGCCGCCCGTTTCTCCAGGACGCAAACCTTCGTGTGCGCATGCATGCCTACCTCACGGGAATCTGCGAGAGGCAAGATAGTCCTTCTATTGCAACGGGCGGCGTGGCCGATCACGTTCACATTCTTCTTCGATTATCGAAGAACGTGGCTGTCGCCGATCTCATTCGGGAGTTAAAGCGGTCCTCATCGATTTGGATCAAGGATGAGGATCCGTCAATTTCCGATTTCCATTGGCAATCTGGGTATGGCGCGTTTTCTGTCAGCCCGTCGCATTTGAATAGCCTCTCGCATTACATCGAAGGCCAGGAAGAGCATCATCACGAGGAATCGTTTCAAGCCCGGATTTCCCATTTAGAAAAGTCATCTTTAGATCCGCAGACATCGTTT
>JAPYPO010000011.1 GCA_029937645.1 Candidatus Hydrogenedentota bacterium | reverse complement strand
AATCTCATTGGCTCCGGTCGCCGACGGGTCCATATGGGTAATCTCGGTTCAAACGGCTGTTCATCGCGCGGAGTCTGCTTAGGCTCCGCGCGTGTCGAATACCGACGCGACAGCCCCCAATTTGGAGACCGATTCCCTGCTGGGTTCTAGCGCCATTCCAATACCCCTCCGCGTCGTGATGGAGCTGCCGGGAGCCTGCGGGCGGTAGGGCCGCAGGAGATCCGATGAACGCATCCCCTTCCCCTCATACAGCGGCACACCCCAGACGCTTCGACATCCTGATGGGTCTCGCTTTCTGGACGGTGATTAGTGTCGCCGCAGTCTGTCTCCGTGGTCTCCGCTGGGACGAAACCCTCGAGTGGGCCCAAGTCGTTACGGGCGACGTCGTCTATCCCGAGGCGCATCCGCTTAACCGCTTCGTGTGGAGCGCGTACACGATTCAGCATTTCGCGTCGGCCGCGATGCTCTGGACTGGCCTCGGCGAACTCTCGGTCAACGGGCTGCGGAATTTCCTCTATTTGCTCGCTGGCATCGTACCGTTATTTTTGATCGTCTCCCATCTGACAGGCCGCGTTTGGGCGGGACACGGTGCGGTAGTTCTCGCGTTGCAGGGCGTCTTTCAACATTTCGAAACGATATATCCCATTCGCATCTGGCCCCACAGTTTTTCGAATGGCCCCATCGGGACGGGTTGCGTTCTGCTGGCCCTGTACTTCTTGATTGCGGGGAAACTCCGGGCGGCAACCCTCCTCTTCTGTTTGCTGCCCATCATTCACATCGGCCAGATGCCGCCGCTAATGGTCGTGGTCGCGTTATTTCTTGCCTGGACATGGCTGAGCCAGGACCGGCGCGCCCTACGCTCTCTCGCGCCCTACGCGGGCGTCGGTGTTCTTGCCTGCGCGGTGCTCGCGGGTGTGCTCTTCGTGTGCCGAATTCCCGCACCGTTCGAAGGCGGCTACTTTTCGGAAGCCGACGCGCTGGTCATCTGGAAAAACTACATGCAGGTATGGCCCCACTTCGATATCTCGCGGGGGCTCAAGGAACTGTTTCATAGTCATATGGCCGTGGCGGGCGCCGGATTGTTCGGCGGGGCCGCAGGGTGGCTCGCATGGAAAGGCCGCATCCCCATGGGCTGGCTCTGGCTCTCGATGTATTGCCTTGCCGTCGCCGCGATCGTTTGGGGCGCGATGATTCTTCATACGGCTTTGGGACCGGACATCCCCCGCCTAGCGATTATCTGGATGCCGTACCGCTTGGCAAACCATACGCCGGTCCTTCTGGTCGCTCTATGCCTGGGAATCCTTGCGTGGCCGCGAGAAGATGGATCGCGTAAGGGCGGGCCGCTGGCGGAGCTTGTCTTGCTTGGGCTCCTCGCGATTATTCTGCTTGGGCCGGTTTTCCAACGGGTCATCGGCGAAGCGTTGTACCTTCGGTATTTTGAGAACGATGAATGGGCCGTGTTCGCGCTGGTGGGATTGGCCTGGCCGAAGGTCTTCGCGAGGCTGCGTCCGGACAGGAACGCGACGGCCGTCTGGTCCGCTGCCTCGGCGGCCTATCTTGTGTTCCTCGCG
The DNA here is from genome assembly GCA_029937645.1 of Candidatus Hydrogenedentota bacterium. Taxonomy (GTDB): domain Bacteria; phylum Hydrogenedentota; class Hydrogenedentia; order Hydrogenedentales; genus JAPYPO01. The sequence goes on along the minus strand of JAPYPO010000011.1, from coordinate 22,154 downwards.
CTCCATCATCAGTTCGGTACGGCCTGCGTCGTGGCGGGTCTGGGATTGGGTATCGCTCTTGAGCGCGCCCGGATGACTGCACTCGTTTCGCGGGCGACGATTCTAGCGCCACGCGCCCTCGCCGTGACGGCGGCGCTTCTGTTGCTTGCAACGCTTCACTCGGCCTACGAAAGTCGCGCGAGTGTTCCGCCAGACGGATTCGACGCCCGCTACGTCAGGACGCCGTTTGATGAGCGCGTCGCGGCTTACTTGGAGGAACGGGGCGAAAGCGACGCCATGCTCGTAGGCGACAACTTCGGGGCCTTCGTGCAAGCGCGGACCGGCCACCCGGTCATGGCCCAATGGATGACGGGAGCGTACGCGATTTACACGCCGCAGATGGGACCGCCCATCCAGAAGATGTTCCGGGAAATCTACGCTATCGCGTATGGCGAATCGCCGGAGGATGGCCGCCTCCAGCAACCGGAAACGTGGCAGCGCGCGTGGTCTCAGCGCGAACCCGAGGTCTGGCAGTCGTTGGGACGCGCCTACGGCTTTCGCTATATTATCGCGCCTACCTTCGTAGAACCGAAGTTGCCGATCGTGTTGGAAGAAGATGGCCTGGCGCTCTACGAAATTCCGGACGCGGATCTCGCCGATTGATCGTTCGCAGGATTGAGGATAGAATCGTTTGAGGCGCGCGCGTTCCGAGGCGCGCGACGGGCGAACGCGCTATAACAAGGAAATCTCGATTTATCTATTGTGAAGCAGGATACCCACCGACACCGAGCGCAAATCGAAGCGTACGTTTCTGAGGAGGAACGCCGCGAATTTCACGCGACCTCCTGGCTTCGGACGCTGTTTACCTTTGGGCATATTTGGCTGGCCTTGGCCGTTTCATTCTTGCTCGTTTACGTACTGCAACGTGCGCCGTTGTATGCGCAGGTGCTTGCGGCGCCCCCACTCGTCTTTTTCATCGGGACGCGGATCAACGCCCTCGCGGTGGAGGTGCATGAAGCATCGCACGGCCTTCTCTTCAAGACCAAGCGTTTGAACGACTTCTTTTGCGATGTCTTCGGATCGTATTGGATCCTGAACGACACGCAAAGTTACTGGAAAGTCCATCGCGTTCATCATTCCGATTTGCACGAGGACTCGGACCCCGATCTTGAACTGTATCTTCTGCCTTAGGGCAGTATCAGGGGCGTCCTGCTTTGCCTCCTCCGGGACGTATCCTGGATTACCGCTGGGATGCGCATACGCGCCTACCTTACAAAAGACGGAAACACGGGCCGGACGAAGGGGCTGAGCCCCAAGCGCCCCATGCGGGACATGCGGCACATGGCCGGAAAACTCTGCGCGCAACTGATCGTGCTGGGCCTATTTCTCGCCGTGTTCGGAATGCCGACGGGTATTGTTCTTTACTTCGTCTATTGGGTGGTTCCGTTGTTCTCCGTATTTCCTCTTCTCATCCGCCTACGGATTGCGACGGAGCATTACTCGGATTTGCTCCATCATGATTGCCCCGCTCTTTTTGTGAGCCGCACGTCGCTTTCAAACTGGGCCGAAGCCTATCTCATCGGAGCGCACATGGAATACCACATGGAGCATCATCTGTATCCCAATATTCCGTATTTCCAACTGAAACGCTTTCATCGCCTGCTGGACGAGCGCGGCTTTTTCGCGGGGTACGACGGCGAGATCGCCCATTTCTTGAGTGGCGGCTACATTGCGTTTTGGAGGCGTCTCCTATTTAGGCGCGGCGGAGCGCTCTGAAATGACGGAAATTAGGACGCATCCGAATACGTGCTGCCTGTGCGGGTCGGGAGAAGCTACCGTGGTCGGCACGGGGATTGATTTCGAGTACGATACGTGTAGCAATAGCTTCGATTATGTGAAGTGCGAGGTGTGCGAACACCATTACCTGAACCCCCTTCCCGACCCGTCCGAATTGTCGACAATCTATCCGGCGAACTACGGAAACTATTCGAACAGCGTCAACCCCGGACTCGCGTATCGCGTCAAGGGCCTTCTTGAAGGCCGACATCTGCGGAAACTTGCGGGCACCCTTCGGGAGGGCGGCGTTGCCTTGGATATTGGCTGCGGCGACGGGCGCCTGCTTGACGGCATTCGGAAGCATTGCCCTGGGATAGAGGTCGCGGAAGGAGTCGAGATATCGGAGACGGCCGCGATGGCGGCGATCGCGAAAGGGTACACCGTTCACGTCGGCAACGTGGACGACCTCGATTTACCCTCCGACCACTACGACTTGGTTTGCCTGATCCAGGTAATTGAGCATGTGTACGACCCGGTTGCGTGCATCGAAAAGGTCTGGGACTGTCTCAAGCCGGGCGGAATCGCCCTGTTCGAAACCCCGAGCGTGGAATGTTTGGACGCCCGGTTGTTCAGGAAACGCTATTGGGGTGGCTACCATTTTCCGCGTCACTTCAATCTCTTCAATTCGCGAAATTTTGTAGCCGCGCTTCGTAAACAGGGTTTTGAAGTGGTGTCGCTCAAACACAAACTCCAGCCGGTGCATTGGGTGTGGACCTGTCACCACTACCTGAAGGAGAAGGGCTATCCGGCACGCTTGGCGGAGTCGTTTAACATTCGGAATCCATGGTATCTTGCTCTGTTCTCTGCGGTGGATCTCATCCAGCTTACCGTGTTGAGGAGATCGTCAAACATGCAGGTGATTGTAAGGAAGTGAACAAACCTCATCCCGCATTCAGGCGGCGCCATTGACTGCCTCCTCGTTTGAGGATAGAATCGCGTGAAGAATCAGGCCCGCGAAGCGATAATCCGTTAAAATATAAGGGGCCGATGCGCACCTTTGAGAGAACGATACTCTGCCAATCCTCGGACTCCGCTAGACGGGTTTTAGAAGACCTGTTCGTTCAAGCAGGATTCCGGACGGGACTAAGGCAAGAAAGTTTTCGAAACCATGACAACAGATTTTCAGGCATTGAAATTGGCCCTTCGCGAAGTGCTGGCCGAGGAGATGTGATTCGGGCGCTACGAGATAGCCTCCAAGTGGGAAGGCGGCGCGCTAATCTTGCGGCCTGGTGACGAAGGGTTACAGGCAAAGGAGATTCCCATTGACGCCTTCTTCAAAAAAATTACGTCGGTGCGTGAAAAATTGCGTGTGCTTGAGCAAAAGCTGAATAACAATCCAAAATTGAGCGCAGAGGAAAAGTCCGAATACCAAAAACTTATCTCGCGTTCCTACGGCAGCTTGACGACCTTTAACGCTTTGTTCCAGAACGATGAAGACCACTTTGAAGGCATGAAAGGGCAAGAATGAATGGACACGCCTGGGGAACGTTCGGCGCTATCGCATTGGGGCTTGTGGCGTTGACGGGCTGCACGATATACACGGCGGGCGCGCCGTATGGCGACGTTGATGTGATTGCCCATCGCGGGGCCAGCGCCTACGCGCCGGAAAACACGCTGGCGGCGTTCGAGCTGGCCATTGAAATGAAGGCCCATTGGTTCGAGCTGGATTGCACGCTTACCAAGGATGGCGAAGTACTGGTTATCCATGACGATGACCTTAAGCGCACGACAAACCGCGAAGGCGTTGTCGCGGAACTAACACTCGCCGAGACGCGCGAGGCCGACGCGGGAACCTGGTTCGGCAAAGAATTTGCCTCGGAGCGCTTGCCGACCTTGGGCGAAGCACTTGATCTGGCAAAGGGCCGTATCGGCGTCTATATCGAAATAAAGGATAGCGCTAACGACGACGCGCTGGAGGACAAACTGCGTGCACTCGTCGAGGGAGACACGCCGCTCTTACCCCGCCATGAGGCCCAGGTCTTCGAACTCATCGAAGAAAGTGGAAGCCGCAATCAGGAGTTGGCGCGCAAGGTCATCGCCGAAGTGCGCAAGAGAAACATGGAGCCGCAGGTCGTCATTCTGTCCTTTTCGCCGGTGGTTTGTGCGGTGACAATTATCGAAGCGCCGGAGATTCGAATCGAGCTTCTGGGCACATCGAAACTCCTCGATCCTAAGGCGTGGCCGGGATATCTTCGGTGGGAGAAGTTGTTGCAGACTGACGGCTTCAACGTCAAGGCGAATCTCGTTACCCGGGAGCTGGTGGACCGCCTCCACGGCGAGGGTAAAACCATTTCCGTATGGACCGTCAATAAGCCAGGGGAGATGACACGGCTGGCCGGCATGGTGGTCGACGCCATCATCACGAACAAGCCGGATGTGGCCCTCGAAACCCTGAAAGGGAGACAGGAGTGAGCTACGCTCGGGTGATCGCCCGAAGGCTGCTCAGCTCCCCCACTCCGGAGACTTCGCCGCTCTGACGGGTCAATGAGAAGCTTCCGCTGTCCCGTCGAAAACGGATTGGCTCGACGCGCAGCGCACGTTCCGGACCCACTTCCCCGATTCAGAATACGTCAATTCCGCGCGGCCTCCCGCAGCCTTCACCAGCGCGACGCCTGCCGCCACATCCCACAGCATGGTGTTTTCCTCGGCGTAGGCATCGACGCGTCCGCAGGCGACGTAGACCGCCGCCAACGCCGCCGTACCGATCATTCGAACCTTCTTAAATTGCCTCGTTCGCGCGAGAAAGGCTTTCATGGATGGCTCGGAAAAATCCATACGGTGCGGAAACCCCGTGGCGAGGACTGCGTTCTTCGGCTGCTCTGTCGGCGATACGGACATGGGTTCCGCGTTCAACCATGCGCCCAGGCCTTCCCCTCCCGAAAAACACTCATCGCGATTGTGATCGTAGATAACGCCCAGCACCGGCGTGTCCGACACGCACAACGCAATCGACACGCAACACAGGGGGATGCCCCGGCTGAAGTTCATCGTCCCATCCAGCGGATCGACGACCCAATAGGCTGCGCCCTCTTTCAGCCCATGCTCGCCGGATTCTTCCGCCAACACGGGATGCCCGCTCGGGGCAAGCTGATCCAAAATGAGCGCTTCCGCGTCCCGGTCGACCTGCAACTTAATATCGTTATTTTCCTCGCTCAGGACTGTGGCGGGCCGGCGCGCCGCGTCAAGTAGCAACGCCCCCGCCGCTTTCGCCGCCTGGACTGCGAGTTTGAGTTCAGCATTCCACGTCATTGGGGAACTCCTAGCCCGGTTATCTCACCGGTTTTCTACTACGACGGCGGATAAGGCCGCTCTGCCAAGACTTTTCTCGACTTGCGACCTCGACGTGACCCGCCACGCGGTCGTCCGAAAGTCTTTAAATAAGTCGTGCCACAGCAGCCTTCTCCACCGTCTCGTTACGAAACCCGTTGAGATAACCGGGCTAGTGGCATGAGTCAACAACCGCCCGTAGAACAGGTGGCTTGAGGAAAGTTTCTAAGACGTACAGCGAACCACATATCTTAATGAGGTTTACGAAGTGTGCAGAATAATAAACGCGGGAATGGAAGAACCGATGTCTTTATCGTTTGTTAGTGAAAGAGAGGTCGGCCTCGTTTCATGGTGAGATAGCCCGTGATGATGTGCATGAATACACTGAACATATCTTCGACCGGGCCATATTCGTCCGCAGTCGAGGGCGTGTGAATTGTCAGCTCCGCCGCGCCTTTGAGGCGGCCGCCTTCCATACCCGTGCAGGCGATCGTATGCGCGCCGTTCTCGTTTGCGTACTCCATGCCGCGCACCAGATTGGGACTACCGCCGCTCACGCTCATCGCCATGACCACATCGCCGGGGCGCATGTTCGCCTTCAGTTGAATCGCGAATATCTCTTCAAATGACGCGTCATTCGCCAGGGCCGTGATCGAAAACGCGTTGTCCGTCAACGACATGACCCGAAACCCCGGCTGGCCATCGATGACCGTATTCGCGCTGAGGTCGTTTACCCAATGAGCCGCTACAGCGGCGCTTCCACCGTTCGCCATAAAGAAAATTGTCTTGTCGTCGGCGCACGCTTGCTCAATCATCTCGATGGCTTTCGCTACGCCTTGCGTATCGAGCGCGCTGACCATCTTCGCGTAGTGATCCTTGTAGCCCTCTGCGTAGGATTGCGCCGAGTCGGTGCCCTTATACAAGTCATCCAATATTGGCATTTTTTACGCTACCTTTTTCGTGGCCGCTCAGGCCGTGGGTTACGGGTCCAATCCCATTGGATCAAGAGCCCGATTCATCGGCCACAATTCCAAGATCTAGATCCAGAGGAAAAGCCCAGAAAAGCGTGGCCGGAACCCCATTCTACCATGTAGCGGAATGAACCGGCAAAGCGGCCGCACAAGCAGGATGAAACAAGAGCGAGCCCGTGTGGATACAGGGCCGGTGCAGCTGCCCCCCGTAAACTCGAAGGTATTGAGAAAGGGGAGGGCGGGCATCTTGCCCGCCATATGCCGCGGGCGAGACGCCCGCGCTCCCTTGGCTCACGACCGCGTGAAGCGTAGTCCTTTGCAGGGAGTATCGGCGAAGGTGTCCTTAACGAAGTTCACCACCGGTTCCGGGTTCGCGTCGGGTTCGGGCGCGGCGATGTTGATCGATGCGCCATGCCCCAGGAAGGGGTGCAATTCGGCTTCGGTGGCGACCTTATCCCGGTTGGCCATTGTCAAGATAGAACTTGACCTGACGGCGGGTGAATAGCTCACTTCGTGGAACGCGTGATCCGTTTTTACGAGGCTGCGGGCCGGTTCCGGGTCGGATTCAAGATCGAGTTCGGCGAAGCGCCGGGCCACATGCTCATCTTCGGTGGGCGTAACGAGCACGTTGAGCTGCTCCTCCTGGCTCCATTCCGAGCAGCGCACACGGAGATGAATGAGAATACGCGCGGCGAGCGCTTGCGCCTCTTCTGATGCGTCCATCGCTTCGCCGCACAGGGCTTGGACGCATTCGTTTAGACCCGTGACGCCCGTCAAAAACGAAGCCTTGTTCAAATCCAAGAATGGCTCCCCGCCCCGTCGAACACCCAGGAGTGCGAGCGGCCCCGCATTGCGATTCTGGATGAGGCTCTCGATAAATGACTTTTTTTGCAGGTGCGCGATGACGGTCGTATCGACCAGGCGGTCCAGTTCTTCATAGAGCCCGTGTTCATCGCCCCCCCGGTACGCAGCCCTGGGAAGGTTTATCGTAACCTTGTGGAGAAAGGCGCCCCAGGGCGCGAAGGGATTCACCGCGTGCGGCAGGAACGGTTGTTCGCGGTCGAAGGTGAAGCGCACATGGCCCCACCCGGTCACGGCCTTTGCGCACGCATCCATAAATTCGTCGTATCCATCCAGCGTGGCGGATGCGTAGCTCAGGCCAATAGCCAACCCTGGCACCGGAAGCCGTTCCGTTTGACTGCCGACGCGCGCGTACGAACGGAGCACCGCCATGGCAAATCGCTGCGCGGCCGGCAAGAGATCCTGGAACGTGCCACCGGTCAACTCGCCTCCAGGCCCGACGGGCTCCGACTCCCTGAGCGCATCCGGCACATCCCACCTCAACCCGATTCCCGCCATGGGAGTGGGTTCGCCGTGCGTCAGCGAGCGGTACGCGAATTCATGAATAAGCACCTCCGCAATGTCATCCAGCTCGGCATCGCCGAAGGCCACAATATACGGTGCAAAGTGGATATTGAAGGCGTCCCAGAATACGCCGTGCGAGAAGTAATGGGACAAGAGCGAAGTAAACCCGCTGATATGGGCCAAGGCCGTGTCGGGGCGCCGCGCCGGCTGTGACACTCGACTGCCGTCCGGTTGGATCAGCCCGTGCCGCTTCACGTATTCGACGGAGGGCGCGATGGCGCGTAGGCGGTCCACCTCCGCGAGGCTGTGGATGTGAATATCTCCGCAGGAGTGTGATTCCGCGGTCTCCCCGGAATACACCTGCGTGAGCGCAAATTCCCGCTTGACCCGTCGCGCCAGCATTCGGTCGGTCGCATCGGGGTGATAAATCGAATCGCCCGACCCGGAGTACGGTGCGCAAATGATTTGCCGTGCATCGTACAAGGGCACACCCAGGCGCGTGTGCCGTTGACGGTGTTCATCCAATCCACGGTCAAGAAGACGCGCGTCGACCAATTCACGAATCAACGGCGCGGTAACGGTCTTCACGTTCGCCGAATGGATCTGCGTTTCAACTTCATGGGCGATCGCGCCAGCCGTCTCTTCATCGAGCGACGCTTCCTGAACCAACACGCGCACGATCTTGTGGCGGTCCCAAGGTTCCATCGCATCTCGGCTCGTGCGCACGGCAAGCTTAGGGACAATGCGCGCGGCGTCCGATTCCTCTTCGACCTCTCCTTCTTCGGACGAATCTCTTGAGAGTGGGGTGCCGCCTTCGCGTAATTCCAGAATCCGCGCGCGTTTCTCCCGGAACTGATGATACGCGCTCGATGTACGCGTGTGTCCCATGCTGGTAAGAACGCGTTCCACCGCGTCTTGGACCGTATCGACGGGCAGCGGGCGGACGTCTTCGTTCTTGCTCAAAAACAAGGCCACGGCCGACGCGATGCTTTCGGAACGGTCTAGGTCGTTTCCGCCAACACTCTTGGCGGCCCGAAACAAACTCGAAGCGATCTTCCCCTTTTCGAAGGGCTCTTCGCGGCCATCCCGTTTGACGACCGCCGCGATGAGAGAGCGCCCATCAGCCGCTGCGGCTGGAATGAACAGTTGCCCGTCCAATGAACGACGCGCGCTGCGTGGAAGAAAATCCCCTTGCCCTTCGGAAATCATATGGTCGGATCGATCCCTCATGAATGGCCTTTAGACAGAATCAAAGACAGGGCAGGGAAAGGATACTAGAAAACGAGAAAGACTCGACACGCGCAGCCAGCAAGTGTACCCCACCCTGGTCCATGCCACCGAGTGTATAGGAGCTCTCGCAGGAACGCAACTCTGCGCGAGTGGCTGGGCCGATTCGCAACCGGGTTAGGTGAGCATCCCCTTCAGTTCGTTCATGAACTCATTGAGATCTTTAAATTGGCGGTACACCGAAGCGAAACGGACATAGGCGACTTCGTCCAAAGTCTTCAGCTTTTCCATTATAGCCTCGCCGATTGAAACGGTCGTTACCTCGTGTTCGGTCGCGCCAAATAGAGCCTTCTCGACTTCGTCGATGAGCGCTTCCACTTGTTCGAGGCTTACGGGCCTTTTTTCGACGGCTTTGAGGATGCCCGCTTTCAGTTTCCAGCGGTCAAAGACCTCGCGCCGCCCATCCTTCTTGATGACCATTTGCGCCACTTCTTCGATGCGCTCATAGGTCGTGTACCTCCGACCGCAATGGAGGCATTCGCGCCTTCTTCGGATAGCTTCTCCGTCTTTGGAGGAACGAGAGTCGACGACTTTAGCATCGTCATGGCTACAAAATGGACACCGCATGGCGTAACGGCACTCCCTCAATGGTGGGTTAGGGTAGCTGCTGGCTGGCGAATCACTATATCTAGTGGATGAGAAAGTCTAGCATATACTATATAGGCGATCAACAAGCGATCAGGAATGCCAAGGCCGAATCGCCATACCGGGCCTCTCGGGTGAGTTTAAGCCCGTCCGCGATTTCGTCGAGCGCCGTCCGCGAACTACGCTCTATGATCAGGCAGCCTGATTCCGCGAGCATGTTCTCTGCAACAATTTCTCGTTGCAGGTCAAGCAAAGTTGTACAGTCGTAGGGAGGATCCGCAAAAATGATGTCGAAGCCCGAACCGCCGTGAACTAGACGACCTACATCGCCGGGAAGGCTCAAGGCTCGAACATCAGCGCCTGCTTCCAAATCGAGGGACTGTAGATTCTTCCTGATAATACGGGTGCATTCACGATCCGAATCGACGAAGATGCACGAACGCGCGCCCCGGCTCAGCGCTTCGATTCCGTTCGCGCCGGTCCCTGCGTATAGGTCGAGAAAGGTGCTCCCCGGCAGGCGATGATGCAGGATACTGAAGAGCGCCTCACGCACCCTGTCCTTAGTGGGGCGGACTTCGGAGCGCTTGGGCGCCTCTATTTTTCGGCCCTTTGCTAGGCCTGCGATTACGCGCACGAGAATATGGAATCCAGTTTATTTTGCGAACTTGCTGTCGGGAGTAATGGTCAAAGGTGAGTCAACGAAACGGTCGCAACTTCCATAAAAACAATTATAAAACGCTCGATATACAGAGGTGGCCTGTTTCTTGTACCCTGGTGGACAAAGGCGAATATCAGCCGAAGGTCTGTCGATCATCCCGATCGACTGCGATTCGAGTAACCTTATACATTAAAACAACTTAGGCTCATAAATAAGCGTTTTTTGGTGGCCAGGATATGCCGAGATGATAGCGTGGATAACCTGTGGATACTTTCATAAGCCGCTGGATGAAAAGGAGATGTGTCGCCAAGATGGTAAGAAATACAATCAACCTGAGAAAACAGACAGAGAGACCAATATATTATTCCGCCGCCGCCTTGATGCTCTCAAGCCTTGGAACTGAGTAGGTCCCCATGTTCAGTTGGTCGAACACGCTTTCCTCCGTCGAAAACTCGCGGGCATGCTCCAAATCGATTTCCCCATTCTTATACATCGTGTATAAATATTGCTCGAAAATAATTGAATGGGACATCGTCTGCTGCATTCCAATCCGAATATTGTCGGTGTCTCCCGCGATAATCGCATCGGCGATGGGCTTCATATCGTTGAACAAAATCTCCAGCGCGGGTATACGGCCCCCGCCCTTCTTCGGAAGCAAGCGCTGGTTAATCACGCACCGTAGGCTGTCCCGAAGTTGCAGCTTCACCAGATCGCGCTCGATCGGGTCGAAAAAACTGACGACGCGGTTCACCACCTCGCTGGCGCTGTTCGCGTGAAGGGTGCTGATAACCAAATGCCCCGTGGCCGCTGCGTCAATAGCGGAACGAATCGTATCTTTGTCCCGCATCTCACCGATAACGATGACGTCGGGGTCGTGACGCAGCGCGCCGCGAACCCCCTCGTTAAAGGAGACGACGTCGAGTCCGAGGCGCCGCTGTGATACGACGGCCTTCTTGTTCGTATACACAAACTCGATCGGATTCTCGATGCACAGGATGTGAAGGTGCTTGTGCTCATTGATCCAATCGATCAGGGCGGCCAGCGTTGTCGTCTTGCCGCTACCGGTCATTCCGGTGATCAGCAGCAAGCCTCGGTGTAAATCCGCCAGCGTCTGCATGGTTTCCACGGGTACTTTGAGTTCCTCGAAGGACGGGATCTTTTCGGGCAGAAAACGGAACGTTACGTGTGGCGCGCCGCCCTTGAGGAAACAGGATATACGGGCGTAACCGATTCCAACTTGGTGGAAGCTAAAACTGCATTGCATGAATTCTTTGAATTGCTCCCAGTCCGGCGCCGGGGCAAGTTCTTCGATGAGCACGAGGAGCTGGGCGGCGGAGAGTGGGTCCATCAACTCGGATTCCCGCGCCTGGTTATCTATCCGAAAGATCGGAGGCTTGCCCGGACACAAATGGGTGTCACTCGCCCTGTACTGGACCATCGCCTGGAAAATCAATTCCACACTGATCGGGTCGATGCGAAATTGGTCGCCGGAGACGCGCCACACTTCGGGGATTTTGAACGCGCGGGAAATTTCGTCGACGGCTGTGCGCGCGGCGTCGAAATCGGTCGAGCCTTCTGGGGGGCACTGCAAGATGAGTGTGTCGTCTTCTTTCGAGATTGCGCAGGCGCCCGAATGGGCCGCAGCTACTTTTTCGATGGCGTCTCGCGCAGATTCGGGCAGATGAAGGTGTATAGCATACGACTCGAATTCCCCCTCGTACCCTTCCCGTTTCGCGACCGCCGAAACCGTCTTCGAAGTGCCGGAGACGCGCCGAGGAAACCCGTGGGTCTCCTTGATAACGTCCTCTGAGATTCGAATAACGTCCCGAATGCTCTCCTTAGTTCCCATGCCCAATACGACTTCGTCCACAGCGGCTTACTCCTTGAATCGAGAATTAGACCGTGACTGCGCTCAAAAATACTGCCATTGGGACTGGAGTATACACACCGTTTCAAGTTGGGTAAAGCCCAGGAAATTCGGGACGTCGACCAACCTTCGGCTCCGAAGGTTGATGCTTGGAGACGGCGGATGAGGTTGGAAGGCGCTCCAGGACGCCCGCAGTCAGTGCGCAATAAGTGCGCTTTCCCCGTTTATGCAACCGAGCCTTTTTTTTGCTATGGTAACCCTTGTTAGCCGACATTAATTAGGGCGAAACGCATTGCCGCGTTTCCCGTCAAAGCATAGGAGAGTTTCCATGAGCGACCGTAAGAACAAAGACCTCACCCGGCGAGATTTCACCAAGCTATCAGCAGCCGCAGGATTCGCCATCCTTTCCGCGAAGAGCGGCGTGGCGCAGGACAATGTCGACACGCTGCGGGTTGGCCTGTTGGGTTGTGGTAACCGCGGCACCGGCGCGACCCGTGGGATGCTTGATGGCAACGACAATGTAAAACTTGTAGCCATGGCGGATGTTTTCCCCGACAGGTTAAAGTCGAGCCTAAGCCAATTGGAAAGCTCGGACAACGGGAGTCTGCGCCCGAAGATAGATGTAGATGATGACCACAAGTTCGTCGGCTTTAATGCCTACAAAGAAATCCTAGCCACAGATATCGATATACTCATCGAAGGTACGCTGCCGTACAGCCGACCCAAGCATGTCTCCGCCGCCGTCGACGCGGGCAAGCATGTCTTCATGGAAAAACCCGTTGCCGTAGACCCGACCGGGATTCGTGTCATTATCGCGGCTGCCGAGAAGGCACGCGTCAAGGGCCTATCCATGGTTGCGGGCACGCAGCGGCGTCACCAGCGCTCCTACGTCGAAACCATGGAAAAGATTCATGATGGCGCCATTGGTGATATCGTCGCTGGGCGCGCCTACTGGTGCGGCACCCTGCCCTTTGCCCGCGAACGGGCGCCCGAATGGACGAGCGACCTCGAATACATGCTCCGCAACTGGTATGGCCACTGCTGGGTCGCCGGCGATAGCATCGTCGAGCAACATGTCCACAACCTCGACGTCATCAACTGGGCCATCGGTGCCCATCCGGTCAGCGTACTCGCGTCGGGCGGCCGCACCTGGAAGCCGGACGACGAGAAATTCGGCGATATTTATGACCACTTCTCCTGCGATTTCGAATATCCGAATGGGGTCCATGTGAACAGTATGTGTCGCCATTGGGCGGGATCGGGCGGAGTCTTCGAAGATCTTGTTGGCACGAAAGGGCGCAGCAGCGGTCGTGATATGGGCGAACAAGGGGAAGTTAGCGCGTACGTGCAGGAGCATATTGACCTGGTCAAGAGCATCCGCAATGAGGGACCCCACCTGAATGAGGGTGTACAAGTCGCTCACAGCACGCTCACGGCCATCATGGGCCGCATGTCGGCGTACACCGGGGAAAAGATATCGTGGGACGATGCCCTAAATTCCGACCTCAACCTTCTCCCCGAAACGCTCGACTTCAACCGCGCCTATCCCGTCGGCAAGGTGCCCGCGCCGGGAGCGCATAAGTTGTAGAAATCGGGAGAAATGGACGCGCCACGCCATCTTTGATCTACTCGAAGAAAAAGCGCAGGGGAATGGCCGCGGTCGCGGCGAGCGTAACGCAGACGATCACAAAGACGATGGCTGCAAAGAGAAAATGCCGCCAGGCGCGCTGCCCTCTTATAGAGAACAGCCGACGATAGACGGCTATGTGGGCCGCGATCGCAGCAAGCGCTAGAACCAGATAGAGCGGGCTGAGCCACGGCCGCGGCGAAACGAATTCGCGCCGTAGGGCGACGAGCATCATCGTATGAAAATCCCATGGTCCGCGATCCGTACCGGCCACATAGGCCATGTAGGGCGCGGGAAGAATTAACGGCACCGTACACAGCGCGAACATCCAGAGCGCGCGGGCAACGTTCGGGCCATCGCCGTGTTGTACGCGCCGGTCAGTAATCGTGAGCGCCAGCACCCATAGGACTCCCGCGAGTGGAAACACGATCATCCAGTGGAGAGCCTGAACCTCGGTATCCACGTTCAGCACGGAGAAGTAGTAAAGCAAGAGCCCACCACATGCCTCAGGAACCGGTAGGGGCCAGCCGGACCGTCCGTAATAGGTAAAGGTATAGTACCAGCCGAGGCTGAATGCCAGACTAAGCCAGAGCGATACTGCGCCACACCAGTAGGCGAATGATCGTAAATGTCGGAACTGTCGCACCATAGTTTGCGGTGGGCGGTCGACAGGCCGGGGGCCTATTGAATCCCTTCTTCCAATGACCGCAACGCCAAATCGGGCAGGGAACGCACGACGGCGAATTGTGCGCGTTTGTCGATGGCCAGCAACGTCGCATCCGTGCCCGCCTTGACGGTGAGGGTGTACGCCCTGTCTGCAAGATACGACGCGGGGTCTAGAAAACCCATGAAGAGTTTCTTGGTGTCGATCGGCGTCTCGCCCTCTGCCGACACCTGAACCACCGTACCCTCGATAAGCTGATAGAGGGTATCGGCGGGGTCGCCTTTGGCGATGATGGTTTCGCCGGCGCTCTTCGTGACGCGCTCCCCACCGAGGTCGAAGAGGTGTTGGCTTTCGGTGAGCGCTTCGGTGGTCTTCCGCAACCGTTCCGCAAATTGCTTGCAGAGAATCCGCGTGAATAGCGGAAATTCCTCCATGATGGTGTCCATGTGACCGGATTCGAGGCGAAGGGCGAAGGTCTCACCAGACGCCGCCACGCTCGCGGAACGGCGGCTGTGGCCCAGATACGCCAGCTCTCCCACAAACTCGGGCGCCGAGGGATCGGCGATCTGCCCTTGGGCAACACCCACGTTGGAGTTCTCCCGAAGGACCACATAGCCCCCGCGCAGAATCAGAAGGACCTCTCTGGACGCGTCGCCCTTTTCGACGAGCATCTCCCCATCGTCGTAGCGGAGAAGTCGGCTGCCTTCGCAACGTTCAGTAAGCCGGTGAAACTCTGAGCCGGATGGTATGCCCAAATCTTCTAACGAAAATTCCTGCGCCATGAATATCGCCTCCAGTCCGAATGCCCGAGATGTACACGCCTACATTCTGCTTCCCTAAGGGTTTTAAAATCTCAATATCTTTAAGAGGTGTTGCATTCTAGAGAATAATAAGGCTCCTGCATCTTCACCTGCCATTCCAAAACTTAACGCCCCTTGAAGTCGGGTTTCCGTTTTTCGTTGAAAGCCCGGACCCCTTCCATGCGATCCTCGGTGGAAACCATTCGGTTGTACGCTTCAATCTCGAAGGCGTACCCGGTCTTCAAATCCGTCTGCATTGCAATGCCGACGGACTTTTTCGCCTGCCGCACGGCGATAGGCGCATTCGCAGCGATCTTCCGGGCCGCAGCCAGGGCTTCGTCCATGAGGCTTTCGTCATCGCAGACTTGGTTGGCCATGCCCCACTCGTAGGCCTGCTGCGCCATGAACGGCTCCGCTGTCAAGATCAATTCCTTCGCGCGGCGCACCCCGACGGCTCGCGGCAATTGTTGGGTGCCACCCGCGCCGGGCATGATACCCAGTCGCGTCTCCGTCTGAGCGAAGCGCGCCGACGTGGCGGCGTAAATGAAGTCTGCGCCCAGGGCCAGCTCGCAGCCGCCTCCGAAGGCCGCGCCGTTCACAGCCGCGATGATGGGGACCGAGCAATCCATCATGGCCAACGTCATCTGCTCGAATACCGCATGTTGCGACGCCCACTGATCCGTCGTCATGCCGTCGCGCTCCTTCAGGTCGGCGCCCGCGCAGAAGGCCTTCGTTCCATAACCCGTTATGATGATGCAACGCACATCTTCCGGGTCAACATATACCTCGCGAAAGAACGCGGCAAGGTCCAAGCCCATTTGCGTGTTAAAGGCGTTCCGCCTCTCGGGACGGTTCAGCGTCACCACAACTACATGGGGCTCCGTCGTCTCGATCAGCAACGTTTCGTATTCAGTCCGCATCTGCTGCTCCATTCGGTGAGTCCACTTGGCCTGCATCGCCCAACGGCGGAGCAAGGTTTCGCAGGGGAGGCCGTTCGCCATCGAAAGACACGGGCAGCCCAAACAATTTCATGGAGTCATCGCCCGTCTCTTGCGCCATTCCGAGCGCGGCAACTTGTTCGTGATTGAGCGCCTCTTCGACCGTCTGAATGGGCGATGTCGGCACACCTGCGGAGTTAAGTATTTCCTGCCACTCGTCACGAGTACGGGTTTTCAACAACTCCTCCAACATTTTGTTCAGCACCGTCTTGTTTTCCACGCGCCTTGGGTTCGTTGCAAATCGATCGTCGTCTATCCATTCGGGACGATCCAACGCCCCGCATAGCTTCACAAATAGGCGGTCATTCGACGCAGCGACAATCAGATATCCATCGGAACATTCGTAGCCCTGATAAGGGACAACGCCGCGCGCGCTCGTTCCCAGACGCTCCGGCGCCTCGCCAGTGGCTTGAAAAGCAGCGGCGTGAAAAGCCATCCAGCCCAGTGTGGTTTCCAGCAACGAGCCATCAACCACGCAGCCGATACCCGTGGATTTCCGTTCGTACAAGGCTGCAAGAATGCCGATCACGCACCACATCCCGGTGCCTTTGTCGATGATCGAAATCCCTGCGCGAACCGGTGGGCAGCCCTCCACGCCCGTCACGCTCATGATGCCACCGAAGGCCTGCATGAGCGAGTCGTATCCAGGTTCGTTACGTAAGGGACCGGCCGCGCCGTAGGCGTTAAGATTGCAGTAGATGAGGCCGGGGATTTCTTTACGCAGCGACTCCGCAGAAAACCCAAGCTTCGCCGCAACGCCCGGTCGAAGATTTTGTACGACCACGTCGGCTTCCTCGATGATACGCGCACGAAGTGCCTCCGCCTTACACGGGTCGGTCAGATCGATGCACAGCGACTTCTTGTTCCGATTGATCGCGTGGAACATCGTAGACGAGCCGTTCCAAAAAGGCGGGCCCCAGGTCCTCGCGTCATCGCCCTCGGGACGCTCGATCTTGGTCACGTCCGCGCCCAGCTCCGCCAGAATCCAGCCAACATAGGGCCCGGCAACGTTGCCACCGAATTCGAATACCCGAAGCCCCTCTAACGGAAATTTCCGCATTAACCCTCCTAACTCGACTGGCGCTTGCCTGGCTTAACCCTCTACTTCTTCTTACTCGTCTTTCCCTTCCGTGGCGCCTCCAGCGCAGCCAGCGCCGCGGCAAAACGCGCGACCGGCACGCGGTAGGGACTGCAACTGACGTAATCCAGCCCAATGCGGTGACAGAACATCACGGACGATGGATCGCCGCCGTGCTCTCCGCAAATACCAATCTTAAGATCGCTGCGCACGCTGCGGCCTTTCGTAACGCCCATCTGAACCAACTGGCCGATACCTTCCTGATCGAGGGCCTGGAAGGGATCCGCCGCAAGAATATCCTTCTCCACATATTCGGGGAGGAAGCCGCCCGAATCGTCGCGTGAGTAGCCGAAGCCCATCTGCGTGAGGTCGTTCGTGCCGAAACTGAAGAAATCGGCGCCCTCGGCGATGGAGTCCGCCACCAAACACGCGCGCGGAGTTTCGATCATGGTCCCGACCAAATAGTTCACTTTTGTTTTCGTCTCGGCCTGGACTTCCTCGGCCACACGCCGGATGATGGCCTCCTGGTTCTCGAATTCCTGGCGCGTACCCACGAGCGGAATCATGATTTCAGGAAAGACTTTGATCTTTTTCTTCGTGACGTTGACGGCGGCCTCGAGTATTGCGCGGGCCTGCATCTCCGTGATTTCGGGATAGGTGATGCCCAAGCGGCACCCACGGTGGCCGAGCATGGGGTTCAACTCATGAAGCTGCTCGATACGGGCGCGTATGCGGGCAGGCTTGATACCCAAGTCTTTCGCGAGGCGCGCAATCTGCTTAGTGTCCAAGGTCAAGAACTCGTGCAGCGGCGGATCCAGCAGCCGAATCGTCACGGGTTTGCCGGCCATCGCCCTGAAGATACCCGTAAAATCGCGGCGTTGGAACGGCAGCAGTTTCATCACCGCTTTGCGCCGGGTCTTCTCGTCTTCGGCAAGAATCATCTCGCGCACATGAATGATCCGTTTTGGGTCGAAAAACATATGCTCGGTCCGCGCAAGGCCGATTCCTTCCGCCCCAAGCTTCACGGCCAGGCGAGCGTCTTCGGGCGTCTCCGCGTTCGTGCGCACGTTTATCTGGCGAACCGCATCGGCCCAACCCATCAATTTCTTGTACCACTTGTTCTTATCCGGCTGTGCGGGGAGTACGCTAATCGCGCCACTGTAGACTGCACCCGTGCTCCCGTTCAGGGAGAGCCAGTCGCCTTCCTTTATACTCTTATTGCCGACCCGCATTTTCTTCTTCGCGCTATCGATAACGAGGGTGCCGCACCCGACAATACAGCATTTACCCCAACCCCGCGCGACGAGCGCCGCGTGACTGGTCATGCCGCCCTTGGCCGTGAGTATCGCCTCGGCCACATGCATGCCGTGGACGTCTTCGGGAGAGGTTTCGTTGCGGACGAGGACCACCTTCTCACCCTTTTTAGCCCAGGCCGCCGCGTCGTCCGCCGTGAACACCGCACGCCCAACACCGCCGCCCGGTCCAGCCGGCAAACCCTTCGCGAGGAGCGTCGCTGTTTTCTCCTTGGCCGGGTCGAGCATGGGATGCAGCAACTCATCGATCTGATCCGCGCTGACGCGCTGGATGGCTGTGTTGCGGTCGATGAGCTTCGCGTCCGCCATTTCTGCGGCCATGCGCACGGCTGCCGGACCCGTCCGTTTGCCCGAACGCGTCTGGAGCATCCAGAGGGAACCGTCTTCGATGGTGAATTCGATGTCCTGCATATCGCGGTAATGTTTTTCGAGCTTCGTGCGGATAGCGGCGAGTTGCTTGTAGACCTTCGGCGACGCCTCCTCAAGCGAAGTCATATTCTGTGTGCCTGACGTTTTCGTCGCCTTGTTCAGCGGCAACGGCGTGCGGGTACCCGCAACCACATCCTCGCCCTGGGCGTTGACCAGCCACTCGCCGAAAAATACGTTCTCACCCGTCGCCGGATTTCGCGTGAAGGCCACGCCGGTCGCGGAGGTCTCGCCCATGTTCCCGAATACCATGGCCTGAACGTTCACCGCCGTGCCCCAGTCATCGGGAATGCCTTCGATGCGCCGGTACGCGATCGCGCGCCGCCCGTTCCACGATTGGAATACGGCGCGAATGGCGCCCCAAAGCTGCTTGGCCGGGTCGTCGGGGAAGGGTTTTCCGAGCCTCTTCTTGACGATGCGTTTGAACTCGGTCGAGAGGTCTTTCAGATCGGCGGCGGAGAGATCCGTATCTTCGGTGACGCCGCGCTTTTCCTTGCGCGCGTCAAAAGTGTGCTCGAGCAGTTCACGAATCGAATGGCCATCCTTGGGCTCAATTCCCTCGGCCTTCTCCATGACCACATCGGCGTACATCGTGATGAGGCGGCGATACGCGTCATACACAAAGCGCGCGTCGCCTGTCTTCGCGATAAGCCCGGGGATCGTCTTCGCGCCCAGCCCCACGTTCAGCACGGTGTCCATCATCCCCGGCATGGATTGCCGCGCGCCGGAACGCACCGACAACAGAAGCGGGTTCTTCGAATCGCCGAACTTCTTGCCCATGGCCTTTTCAACCTTGGCCAGCGCCTTGTTCGCATCGCCGGTGAGGGACTGGGGAAATTTACCCTTGCGCGCATAATAGATGGCGCACATATCAGTCGTAATGGTGTACCCGGCCGGCACGGGGATTCCGATGCTGGACATCTCGGCGAGGTTCGCTCCTTTTCCGCCCAGCAAATTTTTCATTCCAGCCTTGCCATCGGCTTTGCCCCCGCCAAAATAGTAAACGTCTTTCTTCGCCATGCTGAGTGTGCTCCTTCGTAAGGTTGCGTTAGAGTGGGCCCGGGGAAATCGATGGCCAGAGGCCTCGTGGTGGCAAGCGCTTGAAGCGGTCGCGATCCGGCGCCACGGAAGAACTAAAATTGAGCGGAAATACGCGTGCAACTATACTAAATTATCGGACCTTCGCGCAAGAAGCGGAAGCGTTTCAGGCAATGTTCGCGGGGTGGGTCGAGAGTGCGGAACGACTTTCCGTTCAACCTCCGAACGAAGACGCCACCGACAAAAGTCGCTCGACCTGTCCATTCGTGGTTCCGTAAAAAAACGGATATTTTCTGTTCAGCTCCGAATAGTTCAAGCCTCTTTGAATTCTTCCTGCACGGGAACCGGTACGCGGGAGAGGGTCGAGGTAAGCGACTCGACGATGACTTGATTCTGGCTCTTCTTCTCGGCGAGGGCTGCTGCGCGAATCGCCTCGTAGAGATCCGATGGCACCGTAATCGACATTTTGGTCGTGGGAAATAGCGCCGCATCGACGGGGCGCGTCGTCTTCGGCCTCTCTTCCTTGGGGAAGAGGTTCCCTTGCGCGTGGACGTGGGTGTGAACGCCGGTGAGGTCTTCGCCGGGGTAGCACTTCTCCAATATATCGAGATTGGTAAGACCTTGGTCGACGTAGCCCTGGACCCTGCCCCGCCCGCCCATCGTCCGGAGATGGCGTGCCACGCCGGATGTAGCCATGGCGAATCCGCTATGCTGAATAAATTCGACGGCAGCTCCGCCTTCGAGGCCCTGTCGCACCGCCTCGATCACCCGTTCCTGTTTCGCCATGGATTTGCGTGCCATTGGTCCGCTCCATCTGCGCCAAGTCTATCCGCCTATATCTTCTCAACCGCGATAGGGGCATTCTAGAGTAGGCAACGAGGCGATGCAACAAGGGGACGGGATCTTTCCCCTATTTCCCGCCTAACCTGGCTCACATCAGCAGACTTCTCAAGACAACTCCGGCGAGAATCAACCAAGTCCCCGCGCAAAACCACATCAAATTGCTGGGGGTGCCCTGGTGCCTGACCGTACCGCACCTGGTGCAGATTCGGGCGCTGGGTAGCGACGAGCATCCGCAGTTCTTGCATTGAGTAGTTTTCATGGCATGTCCTCCATGAGTCTCTGTTGAGACTTGCCCTTCCCGGCAGCAAAGAACCCTTGAGCAAGGGCCGGGCCAACTCTCGGCGCTTTGCATAACTCGCACGAATGCCATGCGTTAGCAGATTACTCGCCGTAGGACGCGCGTGGGGCTAATCGTCATACCGATTGATTTTGGGCACAATGCCAATTTTTCGGCAGCTCGCCCCAAAAAGCCAACACCGGGCGCGCGTGAGGCGAAGACTCTGTGAGTCTATTGCCTTCAACGCGGCCCGGTGCCGTGAGCGGTTGACGCTTACGCGGCCGCTAAAAGCCTAAGGCTAGGATTATCCGCCACCCAGGAGTTGCAGCGCCGTTTGCGGCACGATGTTGGCCTGGGCCAGTATCGAGGTGCCCGCGCTAACCAGGATTTGGTTCCGGGTAAAGGCGATCGTTTCGCGGGCGATGTCTGCGTCGCGAATTGTACTCTCCGACGCTGCGGAGTTCTGTTCCTGAATCGCAAGCGTTGCGATGCTGAATTCCAAGCGGTTTTGCTGAGAACCGAGTCGGGCGCGAAGCGTCGTCGTGGTCAAGATTGCCGTATCGATGAGCCCGAGTGTCACGTTCGCGTTGGCCACATCGAGAATGTTCACACCGGCGACGCCAAGGAGCGCCGTGGTCGCGCCTGAAAGGTTGACGATTAGCGTCTGACCCGTGCGTGCGCCCACCTGTAGGGTGATGGAAGTTGCCGCCGACAGCGGGAGAACGCCATTGAACTCGGTGTTCGTCGCGATGTCGTCGATCTGGAATTTCAGCTCTTGCACTTCCAAATCGAGTGCGGCCCGGTTAACGTTACTGATGGTACCCGTGGCCGCCTGCACCGCAAGCTCGCGGATACGCTGAAGGATGCGCGTGCTTTCGGCCAGCGCCCCTTCCGCGGTCTGCACAAGGTTGATACCATCTTGTGCGTTTCGCTGCGCCACCTGAGCGCCCAGAATGACTGAGCGAAATCCTTCGGCGATGGCCAACCCGGCTGCATCATCGGCAGCGCGGTTGATTCGAAGACCACTGGAAAGACGCTCAAGGCTCTTGTTTAGAGCCGCCGTGGAGTTGCGCAGGATGCGCCCAGTATTGATGGCAGCAATATTGGTGTTGATACGTAAACCCATGATCGATTCCTCCTTGAATCATTACCTTTGCATCCGTGCATCGGTCGTGGCGCCAATTGGGTGATGCGCCACTGGAGGAGGTATCGGCGCGGAGGGGGAAAGACTTTAGCCCGAATTTTACCCCACAAAAAGTGATAGTAGAAGGATAT
>JAPYPO010000411.1 GCA_029937645.1 Candidatus Hydrogenedentota bacterium | reverse complement strand
GAATGACCGTGGGCACCGGGTCCGCATACAGGCGCCCCTTCACCGTTATCGACACAAAGTACAGCATGACCGAAGAACTCAGCACACTGGTCACCGCGCCGACCATGGTCCGCGCCATGAAATTCGTGACCAATCCATAGGGGCTGAGGCAGAGCTGTTCCAGTTGGCCCGAGCGCATCATGCCCTGAAGGCCCTGCGAGAATGTGCCGACGATGCCGAAGGCAAAGATGCCAATAATGAAGCCCAACGCGGCGTTGGTCGCGCTCTCTGGATCGACGCCGAGCTTGTTATTGATCAGGCCTTCTACTTCGTCGCGCCGCGACATGAACCCGACGATGAGCAGCATTAACATGCCGTACCCAACCGCCATGCCGGTCAGCGTCGCGAACCAGTATCGGCGCATGATGATGAACGAACGGACGACTTCGGCTTTGATTACACGGAAAAAACTCATGGGACGGCCCCTTCTTCCTTGGGCTTTTTCGCCGTCAATCGCAGAAACACGTTTTCCAGATTCTGCTTACGTTGTGTAATCGACCGGACCTGGTATCCGCTCGCGCGCAGTTCCTCTACCGTGCGATAGATAGCCTCCGAGCGCTCGTCGGCATCCGGGGAGACCGTCAGCACGAGCGCCGGTTCATCGTCCTCCAAGGAAGCCTCCGCCGAGTCCACCCCGGGCAATGCCTCAAAAGGAGCCGTCAGCGGCATCCGATCCAGATGGAATACAAAGGTGAAGTCGGAGAAGACTTCTATCAACTCGTCCGTAGGTTTACACGCCACCAATCGCCCCTCATTGATGATGCCAATGCGATGGCACAATTCCTGAGCCACATGCATGTCGTGCGTGGTGACGAGCACACTCATGCCCCGCTCTCGAGTCAACTCGATTATCTTGTCCTTAATCGAACGCGAGCTTTGCACGTCCAGGCCCGTCGTCGGTTCGTCAAGCAAAACGACCGGAGGCTCGGCGATGAGCGCGATACAGATGGCCAGCTTCTGTTTCTGTCCGCGCGACAACTTTCGGACCTGCACGTTCATCTGGTCCGTCAGGCCAATGAAATCCAGCAGTTCCAGGCTCCGCTTCCGGAGGACCTTGCCGCGCACATCCTTGAGCGTGCCGAAATACGCTAGATTCTCCAAAGGCGTCAAGGGCCAGATCGTCGTTCGGGTTCCCTCCAGCACCACGCCTATCTTGCGCAATGCCTGAAGCCGCTTTTTCTCAACGTTCAGGCCATCAACGTATACCCTGCCCGCGTTCGGCCGAATCAAGCCCGAAATCATTTTGACGGTGGTCGTTTTCCCAGCGCCGTTGGGCCCCAAGAGGCCAAAAATCTCGCCGCCACGGATGCCGAAATTCACATCGCTCGCTGCCTCTACCTTCCTCTTACGATACATATGGCGTTCACGGGTTTTTTCGTGGCGTTGAAAGAAATGGTGCGTATAAAACACTTTCCCAACACCTTCCACTTGAACGCGATAGTCCTCATTCATGGCTGTTTCCGCCAGTCGCGCCGATAAATTTTTTCCACTTCTTTAGCCGCCTTTTCTTCGTCGCCGAGTTCATGAACGTTGATTGCGTATTCCAAATAGGCGATCTCAATGTCACGAACCGCGTGAATGATAATGACCATGATGAGGCTACCGGTCCAGTAATACAAGCCACCCAGCAGCAATGCAAAACCAAGAAACTCGACGGTCACCATCGGGCCATTCTGAAAAAAATGATCGTGGACCACGGAAAATGCAACCGCGACGACTCCGATAGCAGCAACCGCAGCCCACCCGGAATCCACGCCGACGCCCAACACTCCCTTGAAAAGGCCTGTCAGCGCTGGTTGCGCCGCAGCCCGCCAGATGATTTCCTCGGAAATGCCGACGTAGATGAATCGGGAGAGCACGTAGGGGTGATCGGCGACGAAATCCCATAGCGAGTTGAAATCAAGAAAATGGCTGTGGGCATCCTCAATTGATCGATGCGTAACCAGCAGCGAGATGCCAAAAATGAGGTGGCCCGCCAACAGCCCAATGGCGATGGCGACCGGCGATACCAAGTCGCGCGATATCACGCCGCTTCGGTAGGCTAAGACCGCGGCTAGAATGAAAATAACCGATTGAAAGACCACGCTGAAGCGCAGGGATAAACGCGGTGCGCCATCCTCGGTTCGAGGTTTCCTCAACGATTTCCTCAGCGCATACGCCGTGTGAAAGGCGAGGAGGATGAGAAACGTTCCGGCTAACCATCCGCTCACGTAGGGGTGCCACGGTCCGGCGCTTCGATATTCAAGGAGTCAATCATCTTCTCAAGGGACATGGTGGCAAACTGGGTTTCGCTTTCGCGGAATGATTGGAAGTCTCGTCGAAGGAGCCCGTAGCAGTACATGTCGCAAAGCTCGCCGTCCCGAACCACATGCTCCTTCAACGTCAACTCGCGCACCGCGCCGCAGCGCTCCAAGAGGCGCCAGGAAGGAGTGTTGAACGAATAAATGTACGCGGATATCCGGTGGAGATTGAGTTCGTCGAAACAATACTCCGCCATACGATACATGGCCGCCCCTGATTCCACCCGGCCGCGCAGGCCCTGATTGCCCATATAAAAATCAACGACGCAGGCCCGGTTTCGCCAGCTAATTTTTTGCAGCGATATCAGCCCGATAGGGCCTTTCGTTTTGTGATCGATCACCAGGTGGATGCTGGACGGAAGAAGATTGGCCTGGCTGCGGCCCAGCATGGAAACGATGTTTTCGCGGATTCGCTTCGGCGATTGTGCGGGATCGCCATAGAGGAAATAGAGATAATCGGAATCCTGCATCCACGATACAATCGTGTCCAGGTCTTCGCGTTCCGTTCGGCGTAGAAAGGTCTGACTCTTCATGCTTCTCCTACGTTCCGTAACCGCAGTCAGGCGCCACTAGGCGTACTGTGCGTATTCACCGACGCAATGCGTTCCGGACTCGTTAGTTCCTGTAGCGGAAAGGGATCCTTCAAACCTTCCGCTACAAAAAAGCTACCACTCTTGTCATTCTGAGCGAAGCGAAGAATTTCTTCAACCTGTTGATTCGCTTTTGGTAAGAGATCCTTCGCTTTGCTCAGGATGACAGAGCTGCTCTTTAATTCTGGAATTGCGTCCGTTCCTAAACAGGAACTAGTTAGACGACACCGCCTCGTGTGTACCAAGCCGCCCTGGGCCAAAGAGGGAGAGTGTTTCAAGATTGTACCAACGTCCCGCAGAATACAACACTTCGCGTTGCACCCCGTCGCTCTCAAACCCGTGCCGCAAAAGAAAGGCGTGCAGGGTATGTTCATCATCCAGAAGGTAGGCCATCGCCTTGCGCAATCGCTTCCTCGCGAAGGCTTCTTCGCGCAGGTACTCCATCACTTCCGAGGCCAAGGGCGAGTCGTAATCAGACAGCGATTCGAGCATCAGCACGATCTGACCCATATACGGCTCGTTGGGGGTACTCCGAATCGCGCAGAACCCGCGCACGACGCCCGTTCCGTCTTCAATGGCGTTCATCCCGCCGAGCCGCTCCAAGCCGGATCCACCCAAGACTTCGGCCACCTCTTCTTCCGTCGGTATGAGGAATTCACGCCGTTGATCGAGCAGCGCGGCCGTCGGGTGGCCCAGTGAATAATATCGACGCAGGGCCGGTGCGTCCTCTCGACCTGCGGTGCGAATGACGGAATGTTCTCGGGTAATCATGCTCGGCCACGGACACTTTCGGGTAGCAATGTACCGACTGCGGGAATTAATGTATCAACCGCGGGAATTAACGCACCGAGCGGCGCGGACGGCGCACCCGGCTCACCATAAAGTCGGGCCGAGGCTTCAACCATGTGAAGCCTCGGCCCGCATTTGGAATGGAAGCCCTATAGACTCCCAAAATCAAATAGGTCTAGAATCAGACTAGGAATCGCAGTCGTCGCCAATTCCGAAGCCGCAAAGTGCTTCTTTGATGACCGACAAGATGCAAGCG
>JAPYPO010000410.1 GCA_029937645.1 Candidatus Hydrogenedentota bacterium | reverse complement strand
ACAGACCCGTCTCCGCTCGTGCCTCGCTACGCTTGCGTCAGTCCCCGTTTTTGCTTAGTTTCTTGAGTGAAGTTCACAAGATATAATCTCCCATCAGCATAAATCAAACCACTAGCTCCCTTCGGCATGTGCATTTAATCTTAGTTTTTTGCACGATTTTCACCAGGTAGGGGGTGACGCGCGATCAATCAAGTTGTTCTATGGATACTGGGTCTGGCTCGTTCAGTTCGATGAGCATTAGGTCATCGAACTCTACTGTTTGCGCCCGGGCCGCTGCCGTGAGTTGAACACGCAGGGCATCTCTACCGGACTGGGGGTTGATATAGCCGGCCTGCCATCTCCATGTTCTGGGTCTCCATGTTCCGGACTGCTTGAAAATATTCTCTTCAAAGAGGAGAACGGCGTTGTTTTCGTCGATGGACTGCCACCCGAGGCTACCTTGCCCTTCGAGGCCCCTGATTCGACCCGCGAGGAGGTAGCCATCGCCCTCGCGTGCTTGAATGGGTACGCTATAGAGCCACGTAAACTTGTTGATGGCCAAGATTGAATTGCCGTCGTCATCTTCTTGGACTCGGGCGGCGTGGTCGGGGCGCAGCGAAAACCAATCGCGGGCCGCGTCAATCCAGCCGGGGACTGTGCTTTCGCCTGGGGGTGGGTGGTCAACGCTCTCCCAGTTAATCAGGTTCTCGACCCAACGGAGTTCGAGTATGGTGTTGCCTCTTCTTATCATGATTGAGTCATAAGGATCTGGTGTTGATAGAGATAGGTGCGTTGAATCGAGTTCTGATGCTGATTTGTATTCCCATAGAATGAGTATGGGGAAGCGCCCGCCGGATACTGAATAGGCCTCCGAGGTCTTGATAGTAACGAGGTTGAGGCGGAGATTGCCCTTTTGGAGGATGGGGCGCTGTAACTCGCTGATTTGGCTGACTTTATGATCAAGTTTCTTGAGCAACTCGTTCGGAGTTTCTGTAGTGAAATTGCGCTCTGCTTGCGGAAGGTCTGCCAATAGGGTTGCGGCTTTGGCCAATGCGAAGGGACGGTACAGATCTTCTGGAGGGGTGCGTAGAAAGGTTTGGATGGCCCGAACGGGTTGTCCGTTTTCTTCTAGAGCGGTCCCCAGAAAGAATACGGAATGGGGATGGGTGTTCAATTCGGACTGTTCCAGATGAAACGAAGCCGCTTCGTATTGTTTCTTCTCCAGTTCGGCCCGCCCCGCCAGAAAGTGTGCCTGAGCGCTAAAGGCCTCTCGGCTCAGGAGTTGTGTAGCCAATGGCGCGACAGCGCTCCAGTCTTGTTTCCCCTCATAGACGCGGGCGAGACGGACTATATTCTGATTGTCCAGGGCATCCAGCTCCTGCTGTGTGGGCTCGCCAAACTCAAGGGCGCGGGTCCACAACCCCTGCTGGGCGTAGGCCTGGTACAGCGACGAGTGAAAACTGCTGTATTTGATATCGGTCGGCGCAGCATAGGCCCGCGCCAGCTCGAAGTTCTTGACGGCCTCCGCCACGTTGCCCTGCTCAAGGTAGTATTTGCCCAGTGCGAGGCGCGCGGGCGCTAAGTAGTAGCGTTTTCCGGTTTCCTTATCCGAAGGATCCTCTCGGACGCCCATAGCGTTGTAGAGTTCTTCAAGGGCTTCACCTTCCTTGCCGCTTTCCATCAAGGATATTCCATATAGCGCACATGCCAGAGGGGCCGAATCGCGGATCGTATCGTTCTCGCCATTCTCATGTACCCACGTATGCCACGCAACGGCGGCTTCGGTGGCCTCGTCGCCCCGGTCGAGGTGGCCCAGGGCCTGGAAAAGTTGGAGAAATGAGGTCTTATCGCCTCCATTTTTCTGAAGGGTTGTACGGGTCACAGCGGCGGCATCTGCGTAGCGGTTTCGCTTTAAGAGGCGGCGCGTGTAGTGGTTCGAGGCTGCTGTCCGCCTGACTTGCTGGGAAAATGTTGCGGACATGGCCTGCTCGTACAGGAGCAGGGCGTCGTCCTCTTGGTCTGTCGCCTCAAGATCTTGGGCCCGCTTGACTAGGATCTCCCCCACCAGATCATCCAGACCGTCGACCCACGAGCCGCCAAGAACTGCGAATAGGTAAACAAAACCGATGAAGCAAACGCCAATAATCGCAGTCAGGCCATAGGAAATCAGGCGGACTTCCCTGATGATCTTGGTATCCTTGGCAACAACCCTGGGCGCTGGTTGGTCGGGAAGGGCGGCGGAGTCGCTTGTGCCTTGCCGAAGGCTTTGGTTGTTTTTTTTGTTTCTCTTTTTGGCCAAAGGGAGATTCTTTTATTCACGTTTAGGCACGATTGGGCTTCATCGGTACTTTTGCTCAGTCGAAGCGTATGCTCATCGACTCGGGCTAGTCCCTGGTTTCCTTCTCCGCAAGGTGGGCTTGGTGGTTACTTCATGGCTGGCTGGATTGCGCCTAAATTTATCAGCGAATCGCCTGTAGCCTTGAGGGTGTCTCGCACGCTGTGGGTCTTGAGGCCTAGCTCTCGTATCGCTTTGGTGCATTTTGCGTGGGGCTCGTCGAGGCAATCTTCGGGTTCGTAGCCGCCCGCCACGTTGATGTCGGGAAAGAGATCGCGCATGGTATCGACGAGTTCCTGCACGGTGAGTTCTCCGGATTCATCGGTCGCGGTGAGCAGGTAGCGGGAACGGTTTTTTGCGACGTCACTTTCGGCCATGAGGCGTTGCGATTCCGCGATGTCGCGAACGTCGATGATATTCCACAACGAGTGGCGGCGGCCTTCGTGACCGGTCTCGCCCATGAGCATCTGCCCGATGCGTTTTTGCCATGTAGTGTTATGCGCCTTCGCCATGAGGGGGCCGAGCACGTGGCACGGGCACACGGAACAGACATCGAAGTCGTTCTTCTCGGCGAAGGCATACGCGTATTGCTCGGCTTCGACCTTCCCCATCGCGTACGCTTGCCGCTCAAGAAGCCAAAGCTTCCGAGGCTCGCCGGTCTTTCGGTGCGTGACGGTCCACCGGTCTTCGATGGTTTCGTAGGGGCCTGCGCCGGCCCAGTCGTCGTCTTGGTATTCGTAGCCGCCGCCGCCTTTTCCGCCGGGTCCCAAGCCCATAACCGCCGCGCTGGAGGATGTGTATACCACGCGCTTGACGGTACCGGCTTTGGCACATGAATCGAGCACCCCTTTTGTCGCTGTCATGCAGCCGTCGAATGTGCGTTGTGGGTCGCGCTCTCCGTAGGCGGGGTCGGTTCCGAGATCGGCCGCGACGTGGAATACGGCTGAGCATCCTTTGAATACGTCATCGTATTCGCCTTCATGCGCCTTAAAGAGATCGCAGGCGATGATTTCGACGCTCCCCTCGCCTTTGCCATTCATGGCGAGAAGGTAGGAGGTCTTGTCTTCGCGGGTTGCGTCGCGGACGGTGGCGCGAACGGTGTAGCCGTGTTCGACTAAGTTTTTTACGACGTGGGATCCGATGTAACCGGAAGCGCCCGTTACGGCGACAGGTCCATCGGCTGGTCCAGAGATGGGCGGCATGGTCGAGTTTCCTTTTTTTGTTTTTGTGCTGGAGGGTCCGTGGCTTCGATTTGAAGCGGGAAAGACCTCATGCAGGTCTGCGCCCTATCGTGCCGATGCGTGTAAATCAAGCATTCTGTCCGGGGCGCAACGCGCGTCAATATATCAAAATCTCCGGTGCGATTGTAGCCCGCAGGCAAAACCTGGAGTGATGGCCATTGACACGATTTGGCGGTCGTGTTACCCTGTACCGTCAATAATTTACCTGATTTATGATGCCGTTTTTGCGCCCGTTAGGGCAATTACCTCCTGTGTGGCCATGTACGAATCTTTCTACGGTCTTCAAGAAAAACCTTTTAACCTGACGCCCAACCCCCGTTTCTTGTTTCTCAGCGAGAAGCATAAGGAGGCGTTGGCGCATCTTGTCTTTGGGATCAAGAACCGCAGCGGGTTCGTGATGAGCCTCCGCCGGCATTAAC
>JAPYPO010000409.1 GCA_029937645.1 Candidatus Hydrogenedentota bacterium | reverse complement strand
GCGAGGGTGAAGGCGAGGGTGAAGGCGAGGGTGAAGGCGAGGGTGAAGGTGAAGGCGAGGGTGAAGGCGAGGGTGAAGGCGAGGGAGAAGGTGAGGGCGAAGGCGAGGGAGAAGGCGAGGGTGAGGGTGAAGGCGAGGGTGAAGGCGAGGGTGAAGGCGAGGGCGAAGGTGAGGGCGAAGGTGAGGGCGAAGGTGAGGGCGAAGGCGAGGGAGAAGGCGAAGGCGAGGGAGAAGGTCCGCCTAAGGTTAGTTGCGTAGGCTCTGCTGTGGCGAGTTCGCGCACCAGTTATGGCGTTAGTGGTGACGCTATTTTGATTGCCTTGATGGCCGTCTTACTGAGCGTGATGCGGCAGCCGCTCACACACCGCGATGGCGAGTTCAAGTAGATAATTATTGAGTATCGGCGATAGAGCGCCCGTACTTTGATCGGGATCGTTCGACGCGGGCTTGGCGCGGACGGGTACCGAGTATAAACAGGCTCTGCTTCTGGAGATTGACGTTATGTGGACGCTACGAATGAGTCGCCTGTTGTTGGCGGCCGCACTGATGGCTGGTTTCTCGCTGTACGCAAGCGCAGAATACGCAACGCAACGGATCTGGCTACAACCCGGCTGGAACTCCGTGTTCTTTGAGGTCCAGCCGGAACCCCGCGATTGCCAAGCCCTATTCAAGGGGGTGCCCGTGGCCAGCGTCTGGGTATGGAACCAGCGCTTCACGTCGGTGCAGTACGTGCGCGATCCAAGTGAATTAGAACCAGAGCAGCCCGAATGGCTGACGTACTTTCCCGAAGGCACGGCCAACTCTTTTCTCACCGACCTCTTCGCCATTACCGGTGGCGAGTCCTATCTCATCGAGCTTGGCGGCAGCGAGCCGGTCGAGTTAGTTGTGCAGGGCCCTCTCTTCGCGCGCAGCAAACCCTGGCTCTCTAACTCGTTCAACCTCATGGGCTTCCATGTCGACCCAGGCGCGCCTCCTACTTTTGCCGACTACTTCGCTTCCTCCGGAGCCCACAGTGGCCAGGCCGTATTCCGCTTAGACGGCGCCGGTGGTTGGCAGGCCATCGCGAATCCATCTACGGAACGAATTGTCAACGGCGAGGCCTATTGGATTTACTGTGAAGGCAATTCCCAGTTTGTCGGGCCCTTGAACTACGACACGAGCATAGGAAGCGGGTTGCGCTTTGGAGGCTTCCTTCGCGAACAGACCTTGGAACTGATCAACGATACGGACGTGAGCAAGGTCGTCACGCTCGACCTTAAATCGGCCAGCGCCGAGATCAGCCGTCCGCGGGACGCAACGCAACCCCCGTTGGGCGGCCAGGTCGCCTTAGCGTATTTCAACCTCAATGTTGCGGAGAAACGCTACGAGTGGGAGCCACTCGATAGCCCGCTGACCGTTACTGTCGAACCGGAGAGTTCGTACTTTATAAAGCTGGGCGTTCAGCGCAACGCCATGCCGGACCCCGATTCCAAGGAAGCCCGTTTCGAGAGTATTCTTGAGATTAAGGACGGGACCGGATCCTTCTTCCGCGTTCCGGTGTCGGCGCAGAAGGCCGTATCGCTCGCTGGATTGTGGTCCGGTACCGTCGGGATTACGCTCGTCAGCGAAGCGGCAAACCCCGAAGATTCGGTCACACCCAAGCCGGCCTCATCGGAATTTCAATTCCGTGTGATCGTCCATATGGACGACACGGGCCAGGCCAATTTGCTCCAGCGCGTGTTGGTGATGCAAATGGCGGCGACCTTCATCCCCGACCCGGACGACCCCGAGCTGACCATCCTCGACGAACCAGCACGTTCAGTTCTGATTACCGACGAAACCCTCGTATCAAGTTTCCCGGGAGTCGCCGAAATCGACGGACGCATGGTCGCGCGGCGAATCAGCTCACCCGTATTTGGCTTCAACGAGCCGCAGGCTATGCTGGGCAGTTTTACCACCAACCTAACCACAACCGTAACCATGCCCTTTGACGACCCCCTGAATCCCTTCGTCCATCGCTTCGATCCCGATCATGACAACTTGGACGAGCGCTTTGAGGTCGATCTCACAGAAGGGATCGAGTCTTGGACCTTTCAGCGCGAGATCACCATGTCCTTCGAACCCGACGATCCCGAAGGGTTCGAGTTTAACAGTTGGGGCGAAGAAATCATCGGCGGCACTTATCACGAACGCGTGACCGGAGTTCATAAGAACTCGATTTACACACAGGGCATCTTTCGCCTCACACGCGTATCGAGTGTGGACATTCTCAACGACGGGTTGAAATAAGCATGGCTAGATTCGAGAGATTAAATCAGACGGATGACGGGCTTCGCGGCGGGCGGCGCACGGGCCCGAGTAAAGGACTAGCGTTCATGCGGCGAATAGGAATCCTTGAAATGACGAACTCACGAACACCAGCATGCGGCACCGTCCGCGTAACGGGACCGAGTCGACCGCTGGCGCGGGCCGCGGTTCTCCTGCTGACCCTGCTTGTTGCTAGCGCGGCCTAGGGCGAACCTCTCGTTTTCTTCTTCGAAGACTTCGAAAGCGCCCCTCAGGATCGCTGGAGTCGAACGGCGGACTGGCGGTTCAAGGCCAATAGCGCCTGCCTCCCCAACCAGGTGGGCTATACCAGCCCCTCGACCTCCCTCGCCTTCGACTTCGGGTCGTTGGATAACGGGTGCAAATACGCGCCAAACCGGCTCGGCTACGCCACCATGGCCGACGACATCCTCATCCCGATTACGACCCCGACAGCTAAACTGAATTGGTGGCAATTCGTCGGCGCCGAACAAGGAGCGGACTTCTATTTCATCCAGCTTTCTACCGATGGCGGGGTCACCTGGCCGGACGAAATTTACAGGGATTCCACCGACAACCTCTTCTGGAACGAGTCCTCCATCGATCTCACGGCCTACATCGGCCGCTCGATTCGCCTGCGCTTTGGGTTTTCTTCGGATCAGTCCTTCGAGAATTTCGGTTGGTACGTAGACGACATCACCATCGCAGGGGAAACCCTGGGCGATGGCGTCAGTGCGGTAGCCATCGGCGACGCCTCGATCACCGAGGGCGACTCGGGTACCGGGACCCTCTCGTTTCCTCTGGATATCTCACCTGTCAACGCGGAAGAAATCGTTCTTGAGCACATGACCGTGAACGGAACCGCAGTAGCCGGGCTCGACTACCTGGCCTCCTCAGGTCCCTTCATCATCCCGGCCAACACGGACGCCATTACCTTGGACGTTGCCGTACTGGGCGACGCGTTTCTGGAAGCCAACGAAACGCTGAGCCTGGTGATTAGCAATCCGACGCCGAACGCGATCATTACACTCCATACCGGCGTCGGGACGGTGATCGACAACGAAGAACTGGTGACCCTCTACGAAGAGGGCTTTGAAGCCGATGTCGGCGAAATCAGCTGGCTCACGGAACCGGATCCGAATTCCCTCGATCCCTTCCCCTCGTGGCACATCCAAAATTTAACCGATGTCTTTGAAGATCCCTCCGGCGGCGGAATAGGCGGGCAGCGTTTCCTCACGTTTAACAACAACACGGGAAGAACGTACGACGCGCCCAATGGCAACCTCGCCGGCAACCCTAACAGCGTGATCAATACAACGAGAACGATCACCACCATCCTGATACCGGATGGCGACCCGATGGCCATGCCTGTGTATTCAACGACCGCGCAGCTCAGCTTCAGCCACTTCCTGGAAATCAGTTACGTCAGCGCCAGCGACGTGATTACCGAGGCCCGGGTTGAAGTCTCGCCCGACTTCGTAGAATGGGTGACGGTCGAAACCTTCGGGCCAACGGAGCCCTCCGACGACCTCTTCGTCATCCCCTGGCAAGAGCACATCGTCAACCTCGACGCCTTCATCGGAGAATCGATTTACCTCCGCTTTGTCCTCGCACAGCCAGACGAAGTCAACCCGCACCTCGCACGCGGTTGGTTCATCGACGACATTAAGATTAGCCATGCGCCGCTCCCTCCAAA
>JAPYPO010000408.1 GCA_029937645.1 Candidatus Hydrogenedentota bacterium | reverse complement strand
ATCGATGCCGGCGGATCTCAAGATGACTCTTCCAAATGGGAAATCCGGGCTTGAATGATAAATTCTACGTCGATTTCATCACGGACAATCGATTCGAGGCGCTGGAGAACTACGGTCAAAACCTGCGCGCAGCAGTAAACGCGGAAATCAGTGGCGTCGATTTCCCGATTGTAAATTTCTGGTATTCCGGCCATAAGCTTTTCGGTCAAGGTAAGTTGATGAACCACAGCCTGGGTGTCGTCGCCGAAATGGAAGCTATTGTCAAGACCGGGTTCCTGAAATACTCCCCGGTTGCCTTGCGCCTGGAACCAGACGATTACTCGTTCCCCAACAATCAGCAAGGCTGGTGGGATGATGAACACTGGCAGATGTATCGGAGCGGAGGGCTGCGCGCCCCTTACGAAACCATGGCAAAGTGGGGTAAGAAAATTCATGAACTGGGGGGCATCCCGTTCATCTACTGCCAGACAGCCAAGCGATCGGAAGACTACTGTCTCCAGCATCCCGAGCATATGCTGTTCAACGACCCACTGAGGCTTAGAAGGGGCGGGCCGGTTGGGCACTGGGCCAAAGAGAATCCAGAAAACGGCAAGTACTGGACCTATGATTTCACTGACCCCGGGTTCATCAAGCACATGAAAGACGTATACCAGAATCTGAAGAATAGCGGCATCAAGGGTGTCAAGTTCGACTATCCATATACCGGCTGGCCTCACGAAGGCGGGATGGAAGACAAGTACGCCACAGCAACATCCACCTACCGGAACATTTTTCGGCTGGCTTATGAAGGACTCGGAGAAGGCCGGGATGTTCAGGAGCGGATTCCACCCTATGGCGACATTGCCCTGGGCGTAATCACCACGCAACGTACTGAAGGCGACAATGACCGTGTCTATCCCGCCCGTGTTAGCAAAACGGGTTTGCGCTGGTATAAAAACCGCATGGTTACAAACTATGACCACGACCCGGTCAATCCCAACCATGTCTACCCGAATGACTCCCGCGATGGCTGGCGGGCTGTCCTGACAATGACCTACATCACCAGTGGACGCCTGGAAATCGGTCGGTATATCTCGTCGATGAACGACGACGTACGCTATGACTTATCACGGTGCTTGCCCCTGCTCTCGAAGCCAACGGTCAGCCCGCGTCCTGTCGATGCTTTTTCAAAAAAGACCTATCCAGAGATTTATGATTTCAGAGCGGGCGGGGAATGGCATATTGTGACTTTGTACAACTATGCCATCGAGAATGAAGAATGGCCGCCAACCCATTTTCCATACTGCGAGAGGCCGGCCGAAAATCAGTTTCAGCCCAAGAAGATGCTACCGAAGACCATTGGTGTCGACCTTGGCATAGCTACGGACGATGGCGGGTTGGCGCTGAACACGGGTGCCCATTACTATGCGTTCGATTTCTGGAACTGGAAGTTCGTGGGCCGGTTGCCCGGAAACGGCCGCCTTGAGCAGACGTTGCGCCCTGGCGAGGCCAGAATAGTGGCCCTTCACGCGGTCGAAACGCACCCACAATTCATTTCTACGAATCGGCATATATTCCAAGGCTACGTGGATTTACACCAGCTTCCTGCCTGGGACGAGCAGACGAGCACGTTGAGCGGTGCATCCAGAACCGTTGCCAAAGAACCATACAAAGTGATCATCGCCACCAATGGCCGGGTAGTAAAGCGGTACTCTGCCGAAGGGGCTGCTGCCACAATCCGTGTATTTGACCAACAGCATTCACTGGTTGAGCTTAGCCTCGAATCATCGGAAGGAAAAACAGTTCCCTGGCAGGTCGAATTCGAATAATTCGCGTGCATCCTGAAAAGGTGTGCCGACTGGCCTGTGCCTCGTAAAATATTCGTCCGCGCCGCAAGCATCGAATATTCTGCATCCGCTATATCGAGTTCCCTGATGCTTGAAATTGTCTGAAACAGCCCTGGGCCTCGGCTGAATATTTGGACCATACGCCACTGGTCCCTTTAAGACACGAGCTCGCTCCGCTCCGCCGCCTCGGTATCGGTCGATTCTTTGTCAGGGCGCTTTCGCGAGTTATACACGCTGTCTAGGACGTTGCGGACGTATTGCTCGTCCGTGACGCCGCGGGTGGCTTCTCCGGGAAATGGGACGATCTGGCGGAAGAAATCGGCGATGTCGCGAAAGACGGCGATGCGGGCGCTGCCCTCAAGTTCATCGCGGCGCAGGATGGCTTGGAGGGCCTTGGCCGCTTCTTCGGGCCCAATCTTTTGGCGGAGCCTCGCCTCAAGGTGTGGAAATTCTCGGAACGAATTGAACTTACCGGAGAGAATGGTGGAGGCGCGCGGTTCGCCGATTTTCGGGGCCCGGACCACAATCGTTCCAGCGGCGATGTCGCCCAGGCGCTGGTGTTTTGCGTTGACGACGCAGGTGAGTCCACCCAGGAAATACATGGCGGGAAGCCGGTCCACCATGCGCAATAGATTTCGAATGACCACTTGGCTAAATTGCAAACGAAGCCCCGATTCGTCCATCACCTGGAGGCCCACGACTCGCTTTCCGATAGTCTGCCCCCGCCACAGCCATTCGAAGGCGATGGCGTAGCCCGTGGACAAGACAAAATTCAAAATGATGAGTGTGGCTAAACCCACATCGCCGCTCACTAAAGAAAATACCTGCGCGACTTGGCTAAGAAATATAAACGCGACCAGCAAGCATCCGACATCGATGATCCATGCCAGGAAGCGCGAGATGGGGCCGGCGAGTGTCAGCGCAAAGATCACGCCTTCCGGCGTCTGAATTTGAAGCGCGCTATGGTTGCTCCCGTGGTCCATCTCAGGCTCTCTCCGAAAGCAGATCGCTATTCCGCCCCGCCCTCGAAAGGTAGGCGGCGAGCAAGACGAGTTGCACGACACCGAACGCTATCTTATGCCCGTAGATAAATGGCGCGTGATATTGAGACACGAAGGATTCGATGATGCCCGCCCACACCAGCATAATCGCGACACCGATCATCAGGGTGACGAGATCCGCGCGGACGAGGCGCAACCGCTCACGCAGGCCCAGCGAATTTCCCCAGCCGATAAGGGCCATGCCTAGAACGAGGCCGGCCTGACCGCCCAGGAGGATCGCGGGGATTTCGATAACGCCGTGTGGCAGGAGCCAGCCGAGGAGGAACGTGGTCTCGTCGGCCAGTACGTAATCGCACGCGACGGCGCCCAGGATGACTCCGTTGAAAAAGAGGACGATGATGGTGCCGACTCCGAAGGTCATGCCGAGGGCAAGCGCCATGATGCTTACGCGAATGTTATTTTGCATCAGGGTGGCCGAGAAGGTTGAGCGGTGGCCGGAAAGGGTGTCGGTTTCACGGCTTTCCTCTAGGTCGACGCGCTCCGAAGGGCTGCCCGCAAGGTGGGAAAATGGCATCAGGATCGACTTCGAGTCGTAGTCGAAAAAAATGACCGCCGCGCCAAACACGCCGCCGAGAAGAAAAATGCAGAGGGCGCAGTAGAACGCCCTCTGGCGCCGCCGAAATGTGGCGGGAAATAACGACATGAACCAGAGCTTCGCCTGGAGGCGAAAAGGGGGCCTCGCGCTTTCGTGGATCTCCGCGTACGCGCGCGCGACGAGCGCTTGCAGATACGCGTGAACTTGCGGCTCCGCGGCGAAGGTTGCGAGTTTGGAGAGGTCGGCCGCCGCGCGTTCGTAGAGGTAGTGGATGCGTTTGGATTCTTCGAGATCGAGCACGGCGGCCGCGTCGCGCGCGAGGCGATCGAGCGTTTCTTCCAGCTCGTTCCAATACGGCCGCTCCGCCTGGATAAATTTTTCGAGGTCGATAATCACAGAATCTGCCTCTGCTTGAGCTTCATGTATTGCGCAACCAGATCGACGGTGAATTCCGCTTGATTTCGCAGCTCCATCGTAACGTTCCGTTGCCGAAGTAGGCGAATCGTCTCTTGCAGCTTGTGCCACTGTAGATGGCCCGCAAGGTGGCGGTACACATCC
>JAPYPO010000407.1 GCA_029937645.1 Candidatus Hydrogenedentota bacterium | reverse complement strand
GCTCGTACCTCGCTTCGCTTGCATCTACTTTTGAAAAAGCCCAAAAGTCCCTTTTATACTTAGTTTCTTGAGTGAAGTTTACAGGATATAATCTCCCATCAGCATGAATCAAACCACTAGGAAATGTCCGCGCGGCAGCTTCTGGCGTTGGGACTACTCCGCATGTCGGATGCCGTGTTTCTTGAGTTTACGATACAGGGTTGATCGGCCAATGCCAAGCGCGCGCGCGGCGGCTGCGTGGTTTCCCCTGGTTTTTTCGAGGGCGCTTAGGAGGCGGGCTTTGTCTGGTTGGTGGCGATATATTGTACGGGGCTGGGGCTTGGGTTGATCGAGTATTCTGGAGGGTAGGTCTTTTGGGCGCAGTACGGTGCCTTGGCACTTGATTACGGCCGACTCGATGGCGTTCTCAAGTTCGCGCACGTTTCCTGGCCACGGGTGTTCCATGAGAATTCCCATGGTCTTGGTATCGACTTCGTCGACGGACTTTCCGGTGGAGGCGCGGGATTTTTCAAGGAAGGAAGTGACGAGAAGGGGGATATCTTCGCGGCGTTCTGAGAGGGCGGGCAGATGAATTTGGGCGACTCGGATTCGGTAGGAGAGATCGTCTCGGAAGGCGCCTTTCTCGACTTCCTGACTTAAATCGCGGCGGGTTGCAGCGATAAATCGCACATCGACTTTGCGGGGGATGGATTCGCCGAGGCGTGTGATTTCTTTTTCCTGGAGCACCCTGAGTAGGCTGGATTGAATGGTGGGGGGAATATCTCCTATCTCATCGAGGAAGATGGAGCCCTCTTCGGCCTCTTCGAAGACGCCGCGATGGTCGGAGATGGCGCCGGTAAAGGCACCTTTTTTGTGGCCAAAGAGTTGGCTTCCGAGTAAGGATTCGGTCAATCCGGCGCAGTTTACGGCTAT
Source organism: Candidatus Hydrogenedentota bacterium (assembly GCA_029937645.1). Lineage (GTDB taxonomy): Bacteria > Hydrogenedentota > Hydrogenedentia > Hydrogenedentales > JAPYPO01. Next base: position 3,070 of record JAPYPO010000407.1, on the reverse strand, counting down.
GAAGGGTTTTTCCTTTCTGTGGCTGGTGTAGTGGAGGGCGCGGGCGACGAGTTCTTTGCCGGTGCCGGTGTCGCCTTCGACTAAGACTGTCGCATCTACCCGAGCGAGTTGGGTGATTTGCTCGTAGACGAGCTTCATGGGCTCACTCTTGCCGATGAGATCCTCGAATTGCGCTTTTCCGTCTAATTGGCGGCGTAGGGTGTGGACTTCGGTCATGTCGTAGAGCAGGATGATGTTGCCGCCGGGAACGCGGGGATCGTTTCCGACTTCGACTTCGGTCCAGAAGGAGCGCCCCTTCGTGGATCGTATGCGTATGGGAACCCGTTTTTCCGGCTGATGCGGGGTTTCGAAGAGGCCTTTGAGTTGCGCGTTGTTTGAATCTTCGGAGGAAAGGAGGTCTGCCCAATGCAGGCCTATCACTTCTTCGCGCCGCCTGCCCAATAGATCTTCACAACTGCGGCTGGCGAAGGCCACCCCTCCGTCGGGGTCGGTGAGTATGACGCCGAGCCGCAACTGGTTGAGAATCGAGAGCATATCGTCGTGGCTCTTTTGCACTTGATTGAGGGTGTCACTCAGTTGCGCTTCTGCTTTTTTTCGTTGGGTGACATCGCGGAAGATTCCTCGGGTGGCGACGGGGGATCCATCTTCGAGTTGGCAGCTTGTGCTTCCTTCGACGGAGATCGTCCTGCCGTCTTTTGAGACGAAGCGGGTTTCTATGCCATTAATAAACTCTCCAGCCAGGATCCGCTGGAATAAATTCGTGCAGTGCTCGAGGTCGTCTGGGTGGATGATGTCTGGAATTGCGAGTTGTTTGACTTCCTCGCTGGTATAGCCAAGTGTGCTCATCCAGGCGCGATTTACGTAGAGGATCGTGCCGTCGGGCCCCACACTTTGAATGAGGTCGCTGGTGTTTTCGAAGAGGTCGCGGTAGCGCTGATCGCTTTCGCGCAAGGCCTTTTGGGTTCGTGCTCTGCTGACGGCGTAGCGGATGGATCGCTCGAGGGTGTTGCCGGTATTTACGCTTGAGACTCTGGGGAGCCTCTCGCCCATTTTGGTCTTATCGACGTAGTCGACGGCGCCTAGGCTCATCGCATCGGCATCGACGGCAGCGTCGCCCTGGGCTGTGAGCATGATGATTGGGATGGTGCAGCCATTCGCCATGATTTCGCGAAGAAGATCGATGCCGTTTTCTGCCCCCAAGCGAAAGTCGAGCAAGCAGACATCGTGGTCGGCTCGGGTCAGGGCTTCGATTCCTGCATCGTAGGTGGCGACCCAATCGAGCTCATAGGTTGTGGGTCCGCTTTCTTCGAGGAAGGCGGAGACCAGGACGAGGACGTCTTCATCGTCATCGATGAGCAGTACGCGAATGGGTATCGCGCTTGGTTCGCTCTGGGAAGCGGTTGCAAATTTACTCATGGGGAAGCCCCTCTTTCTCCGTGAGGCACTCTCGGAGGGCTTCTAGTAACTCCTTCATTTCAACGGGTTTTTCCAGGTGCATTGTGAATCCTGCCTCGCCGCAATGGTGTAGAGATTCGGGATCCGCGTTCCCGGTGATGGCGATGATGGGCAGGCTCTTGAATTCGGGTATGGCGCGGAGTTGGCGCGTGGCTTCGAGCCCATCCATATCGGGCATGATTACGTCCATGAGGACCGCATCGGGACGCGAGGATCGGGCGAGGTCGATGGCTTCCCTTCCGTTTTTCGCGATGGTGACGGTATGCCCGAAGCGGGTGAGAATCTCGCTGAACAAGGTTAGATTGACGTGGTTGTCGTCGACCACGAGAATCCGACGCTCGGTTGGGTGGGCTGTCAGATCGAAAGAGCCCAATTTGCGAATCGGGCCGTTATTTTGGGGAAGAGGCAGGGTGAACCAGAAGGTTGCTCCCACACCGACCTCACTTTCGACGCCGACTTCGCCGCCATGTAACTCGACGAGGCGTTTTACGAGGGCGAGTCCGATCCCGGTGCCCCCGAGCTGGCTGTCCCGTCCTTCATCGACTTGGTAGAATTCGTCGAATATTCTGTTTAGGTTGGTGGGTGGGATGCCCACTCCTTGATCGGAAACCGAGAGTTTGAGCATGCGATCATCTTGTGGGGCAACGCGTACGTCGATATGTCCTCCGTCGGGCGAGTATTTCACTGCGTTCGAGAGGAGATTGAGTAGGACTTGTTTGCACCGCCGGGTATCGCCGTAGACGAGGTCAACCGCTGCATCGGCGGAAACGGTGACCTCTAGTTTCTTTTTCGCAAAGAGGGCGCCCATCAGGGCAACTGATTCCTCGGCTAGCTGGCGTGGCGCGAAGTTTTTTTGGTGAAGTTCGGAGGCGCCTACATCGAGCTTGGCGAGGTCGAGGACGTCATTTACTAAGTCGAGTAGATGTTTGCTGCTTGCCTCAAGAAGGGCGACATATTCCGATTGCTTGTCGTTCAAGACTCCGAAGAATTGCCCACCAAGAAGTTCGGTGAATCCGAGGATGCTGTTGAGCGGGGTGCGCAGTTCGTGGCTCATGGCATTGAGGAATCGGCTCTTGGCGAGGTTGGCTTCTTCGGCGGCTAGGGTTGCCTTTCTCAGTGCCTTCTCCGTTCGCTTTTGTTCTGTAATATCTCGCGAGATGCCCATAGCCCCTAAGATCATCCCTTCGTGATCTCTCAGGACCGAAGAGGAGAGGTAGGATATAAAGGTATCGCCGTTTTTTCGTTTATTGAGGACTTCGCCGGTGAAGGTCCCTGTTTGGGATACGTGGCTGCTTACGTCGCGGGCTTTCGAGGGATTTCCGTAAATGATATCGACGGGCTGGCCAAGCGCTTCTTGCCTGCTGTATCCAAAGACGCGCTCGGCGGCGGGGTTGAATTCCGTGATGCGGCGGTTGTTGTCGACGGCTACGATCATATCGAGGGAACTGGAAATCAGACTGTTCGATAGGGCGTTGGCGCGGTTGAGGGCTTGCTGAGTGTCCTCGCGGATGAGGACATGGCGGATGGCGCTTTCGAGTAGCGGATCTCCTACCTGTCCACGGACTGCGGATTCCGGACGAAAGCGATCGGTCATTCCGATTGAAAAAGATCACCG
>JAPYPO010000406.1 GCA_029937645.1 Candidatus Hydrogenedentota bacterium | reverse complement strand
AACTTATGCAGGCCGATGTCTGGCAAGGGATGGCCCCCGCCGTAGCGGGTGAAACTTATTACACGCCGCGCGCCGCGACCGCGACGAATGAAGCGTCTCATTTGGCCGAGAAACTGCATGCGAGCACCACGAATAGCGGCCATTTGCTGTTGGCGATATTATCCGATGCCCACGCGGCGCCGAGCCGAGCGATGGCCTCGTCGGGGATCGGGCGAGGGGTGATTCTTGAGTCGCTTCGGCGTGGCCTTGTTCCGACGGTAAATCCATTGCCGCCTTCGGCTCAGCCGGCCGTTGCGCAGATGGAGAATCCTGTCGCGGGGGAGGCACCGAATCCGGTCGAAAAACCTGATGGACTGGATTCGCTTACGCGCGATCTTAGCGTGCTGGCGGAGCGCGGCGAGTTGGAACCAGCCATCGGCCGCGATAAGGAGATCCGAGAAATAATCGAAATCCTCGCACGCAAGGGTAAGCACAATGTCATCATCGTGGGGGAGGCTGGTGTGGGGAAGACTAAAGTTGCCGAAGGCCTCGCGGTGGAGACGGCGAAGGAAGGGTTCCGTTCCCTATTTGGGCGTAAAAAAGTTCTTGAGCTTGAAATCGCTTCGCTGATGTCGGGGACGCAGTATCGCGGGGCTTTCGAGGAGAAGGTGCAAGCGCTTCTGAGCGAACTGAAAAATTCTCCGGAAACGATATTGTTTATTGATGAGATTCATTTGATCATGGGCGCGGGTTCGACGGACGGCGATGGAATGGATCTTGCCAATTTGTTGAAGCCTGCGCTGGGCCGAGGGGAACTTCATTGTATCGGCGCGACGACGTTGCAAGAGTACCGCCAGTTTATTGCGAAGGACCCAGCGATTGAGCGGCGGTTTCAGATGGTGCGGATTGAGCCGTTGACCGCGGAGGCGAGCCTAACCGTTCTTCGGTCGCTTGCGCCGTCCCTGGAGAAGCACCATGGGGTGTCGATTCACCGGGCTTCGCTGGAGGCGGCCATCTCGCTTACGGAACGCTATTTGCCGAATCGGCATCTTCCGGATAAGGCGATTGATATGTTGGATCAAGCCTGCGCGCGGCATCGCATTCAGGCGGCGCTCCAGAAGCCCTCGGACGAAAAGAAAACGGATCTTCCTCACGTTACGCCGCACGCCATTCGTAAAGTGGTGAGCCAGGCGGCGGCGGTGCCGTTGGAAGATATCACGTCTCAGGAGCGCGCGTCGCTCTTGAATCTGGAACAATCTCTCAAGCAACGGATCATGGGCCAAGACGAAGCGATTGCGAAGGTGGCGGCTGCGGTGAGAAAATCGCGGGCGGGTCTGGCTGACCCAGATCGACCGGATGCCGTTATGCTGTTCTTGGGCCCGACGGGTGTGGGGAAGACGCAGCTGGCGAAGGAGCTGGCGCGGGAGGTCTTTGGATCCACGGATCACCTGATCCCCTTTGACATGTCGGAGTATACGGAATCGCATTCGGTATCGCGCCTGATTGGCGCGCCGCCCGGCTATGTGGGCAGTGAGAAGGAAGGCATTCTTACGAGCGCGGTGCAGGATGCGCCGTTTTCCATTTTGCTCTTTGATGAGATTGAAAAGGCGGACCCGAATATTTTTGATATTTTCTTGCCGATCTTGGAAGAGGGAAGACTGAAGGATTCGAACGGCCGCCGCGTCGATTTTCGGAACACACTGATTATTTTTACGAGTAATATTGGGGCGGAACAGCTCTACCAGGTTGAGGGCGAGGATCAAGCGCAAGCCCTGATGGATGCGCTCCGGGAACATTTTCGCCCAGAGTTTGTCAATCGCATCGATGAAATTGTCCCCTTCTACCCGCTGCTCTACGAAGATGTGCGCAGTGTGCTGCGCCTCTTGATTGACCGGGTCCGGTTGCGGCTGCGTGACAAGAATATCGGTATTCGCATGTACAACGGTGCGTATGAGTACTTGGCCGAGAAGGGCTACAGTCCGGAACTGGGCGCGCGCGAGTTGCGCCGCTGTATCGAACGGGAAATTACGAATCCGATCAGCGAGAAACTTTTGGCGAATGCGTTTGGGCCGGGCGATATGATCGATGTCTTGATGGAGGGGGAGGCGCTTACCTTTCGCAAGGGTGCGCCGCCTTCGAGTGCAAAGAAGAAGGAGGCGACCTCATGAGGCCTGCTGGATTTCCTGACTGTCTGTCGGTGATTAATGGGCCGGAGGATGGCATCGAGTTTCCGATCAACCGATCGCCTTTTACCATCGGGCAGAGCGGCCAGTGCGCGGTGTGTCTCCAACTGGATAACGCGGTGGCGTCGGTTCACGCAAAGATTATTGCGTCGGGCGAGGGGTACAGCGTGCGTTCGGTGGATGGGGGCGCGGTGTATGTGGATGGCAAGAGGGCGGGGGTGGTCCGTTCGCGCTCGTTGCGGCGTGGGGGCGTGCTCCGCGTGGGCTATACGGAACTGATCCTGGAGTGCGCTCCGGATGGGCTCGCCAGCCGAAGCAAGGGCCTCATTTCACAGAATGATTTCTTGTGGGCGTTGCGGGTTGGGGTGAAGATGCTGCTGGCTTCGGTGGGGCGTGTCGGCCAATTCGTCCGCCTGGTGTTGTGGCGCGTATTGCGTCGATGGAAAATGATAACGCTTATCGGCGGAGGGACGCTCTACTTTTTCGTCCCCGAGTTTCGGATTTTTGCGCACGGCTGGTTCGACTGGGGGATCGCCTGGGCGCGATATCTATTCGCGCGGGTGATGGGTTAGGGCGAGATCGCCGCCATCACCTACGGGGCAGGATGTCGACTACATGGCCTTCGCTTTTTCTTTCCAGTTCTCGTAGGCTTCTTCGAGGTTCTCGCCTTTGGCCATGACGTATTCTGTCTTGTATACGCCGCGTGTATGCCAGTAGCCCATCCGGCCCATGCGCGGATCTTTCACCGCGTCGACCACGATTTCTTCGCCATTGATGGTCACGGTTCGCTCGGTTGTTGTTTTATCGTCCATGCCGCTTTGCCTTTCGTTTATGCCTTGCGCGTTCGCCGTTTATCCTAGCCCGGCCTACGAATGCGCTTTCAAGAGGAAGTAAATCGCGACGCCGGTCACGGATACATATAACCAGAGGGGAAAGGTAATCCGCGCGATCTTTTTGTGGCGTTCGAATTGTTTGGTGGCTGCTAAATAGAAGGTTGTGAGTATCATCGGTAACGCGAATACGGTGACGCCAATGTGGGAGATCAGAATGAAGAAATAGAGGATGCGGACGAGGCCCTCGCCTAGGAATTGCGTATCACCCTGCGCGGCATGATACACGATGTAGTTGACGAGGAATGCCGTGGAAAAGAGGAAGGCCGTAATCATCAAGGATATGTGAAGGCGCCGCCGCTTGGTCTTGATTGCGGCCAACCCCAGGCAGATGCTGAGGGCGCTGAGGCCGTTCAGGGCCGCATTCACGGCGGGCAGATAGAGGTAAACATCTGATTTTGTTTCGACGCCCTCGTTGACGTAAATGAGCCAGACGAGAAATGCGAAGGCCAACACGCTCACGGCGATGATGGCAGAAAAGGCTTTTCGGTCGGTAGCAGAAATGGCGTTCATGGAATGGGGCTCGATGCGGTTGGCGCGTTAAGTAGCTAGTTCCTGTTGTGGAAAGGGCTGCTGGCGTTAGAAAAAGCGCCTGCGCCGTCATCCTGAGCGAAGCGAAGGATCTCTTACCGGAAGCAAATCAATAGGCTAAAGAGATTCTTCGCTTCGCTCAGAATGACCACCTTATCGTTATTTCGAGCCGAACACCGCTTTCCGCAACAGAAACTAGCTATCGACTCCGCCGTAATTCCCAGTGCATGAATTCATGGGTACTGCACGGCCGAGCCGATCGCCGGCCGCGCGATTCGTCCATGTATTACATGTCCAAGATGGCTTCGACCTCTTTGCTTAGTTTTGGCTGCTTGGACATCAAGGAAATTCCAAAGAAAAGCGTCAGAGAGAGAACCAAGGCAATGGCGCTTCCATGTATGCCATGCGGTACTG
>JAPYPO010000405.1 GCA_029937645.1 Candidatus Hydrogenedentota bacterium | reverse complement strand
TTCAATCTCATTGGCTCCGGTCGCCGACGGGTCCATATGGGTAATCTCGGTTAAACACATTTTCGTCTACGAGGAGCACACTCAATGCACCACATAACACGCCGAAGCATGCTAAAACGGGCCGGGATGGCGGCCGCCGCTATGGCGCTGCCCACGGGCAAAACGCTCAGTGCCCAAGGGATGCCCGAAGGCATAGGGATGGGACCGGACTACACCTCAAAGATTCCGAAATTCACCTTTGCCACCACGCTCAAAGAACAAGAAGAGCAGCTGAAAACCAATATTTTCATAAAGCGCTTTGTCGAATCGCGGAAAAAGCTGGCCAAAAGTGATCGCTACCGAACGGTCTATCATTTCACCAGCCCGGAATCCTTCAACGGCGATCCGAACGGGCTCTGTTTCTGGAATGGCCAGTGGCACCTGTTCTATCAGGCGTGGCCCGTCGGAGATCATCGGCAACACTGGGGGCATGCCGTCAGCGATGACTTGACCTACTGGCGCGATCTTCCCTATGCCATTTACCCGCATCCGGAAAAAGCGTGCTTCTCCGGTGGATCTCTCGTCGAGGATGACCGCGTGATTGTCTGCTATCACGGCTGGGAGGGCGTCGGTAACATGATCGCCATTTCCAGCGATCCCCTGTTGTTGAACTGGGATAAGCTGACCGGCCTGCCCGTGGTCCCCTCAAGAAAACCGGGTGGGTCGTACCCAGGCTACGGCGTCTTCGATCCGTGCATCTGGAAGAAAGACGGGACGTACTACATGCTTTCCACCGGCTCTGTGTTGCGGTCGAACGACTTGGAGAACTGGGAATACCTGCACAAGTTTGTCGAGAACGACCGGTTCAAGTTGCCTAGCGATGACTACTCGTGTCCCAGTTTCTACCCCATCGGTGATAAACACATCATGGTCTACTTCAGCCACAAGCGTGGCCCGAAATACGTTATCGGGGATTACGACACGAAACAGGATAAGCTTATCGCGACCGACGGCGGCGACTTCAACTTTGGCGCAGCAGGCCCGAACGGCCTACACGCGCCCTCCGCGACAACGGACGGTAAAGACGGAATTATCTTGATGTTCTGCACGAATAACGTGGAGAAAAGAAACGGGGGTCAGTACATGATGATGCCCCGGCACCTGACGCTCGATGCAGAGGGTAAATTGAGTCAGGAGCCCACCGGAGATATCGAGTCGCTGCGTTATGATCATCAGTCCGTGGCCCCGATGGAACTCCCGGGAAATAAAGAGATCGTACTCGAAAATATCAAAGGCAACGCGATGGAGATTATCGCGGAAATCGAATGCACAAAAGAATCGTCCATGGTCGAAATGAACGTCTTTCGCTCTCCCGATAAGGAAGAGTTTACGCGCATCGCATTCTATCGGGAACGCGGAGTCGAAGTTAAGCTCGGCGAAAATAAGTACTCGAAAAATAGCCGGCTTGTGATCGACTCATCCTATTCCACGCTCCTTCCGGAGATCCTTGCGCGCGCTCCGGAGGCGGCCCCAATTCTGTTGGAAGAGGATGAACCGCTCAAGCTGCGCGTGTTTCTTGACAAGAGTTCTATCGAGGTCTTCGCCAATGGCAAGCAATGCCTCGCGATGCGCGTCTATCCCAGCCGTGACGATAGCGTGGGCGTATCGCTGCGCAGCCAAGGCAAGGGCGCCACACTCAATAAGCTCGACGCGTGGCAGATGAAGCCCATCTTTTGATAAATGTCCGCGCATCCAGGGTTTATGACGTGAGGGGAAATCCATCGTGATCCTGACGAAATTCAGTCGGCGCGGTTTTTTCAGTGGGCTAACTCATTTTGCGCAGTAACTTCCCAATTGTGCTTTCGATTGACACTTGTGTGCTCTCGATTGACGCTTGGCATGGCGTAACTTTTTTGAATTGACTTCACCTCTCCGATTTAATCGGCCTCACCGGAGAAAAAGATTTTCTCGGCCTAGAGGAGGGTTGATGCAGATGAGTCTGATTCTCATATTTCGGTGAGCGTTATAGTCATTTTGGCGCTCGTGGTCGCCTACGACCTGATACAGCGCAAGCACGCTATCATCCGAAATTTCCCCGTCATCGGTCATTTCCGCTACATCCTTGAAGCGGTCGGGCCCGAAATCCGGCAATACATCGTCACGGGAAACGATGAGGAAATGCCGTTCAGCAGAGACCAGCGAAGCTGGGTCTACGCATCGTCGAAGAACCAAAATAATTATTTTGGGTTCGGATCCGACAACGACATGGAGTTGAAATCCAACTACCTCATCTTCAAGCACGCCGCATTTCCCGTTCGGGACCCGAGGCCCGGAGAACCCGGCTACGATCCCGAACATCGCGTCCCCTGCGCCAAAATTCTTGGCGCGCATCGAGGACGCGCAAAGGCATTTCGGCCCGACTCCATCATAAACATTTCCGCCATGAGTTATGGCTCGCTGAGCGCACCGGCAGTTCGAGCAATCAACGAAGGTTCAAATCTTGCGGGATGTTGGCAGGACACCGGCGAAGGCAGTATTTCGGAGCATCATCTTCACGGCGGGGATCTCCTATGGCAACTGGGGACGGGGTATTTCGGCTGCCGGGACGAAAAAGGACAGTTCAGCATGGAGCGGTTCTTGGAGATGGTCGACCGCCATCCTTCGGTACGGGCTATCGAAATCAAACTAAGCCAAGGCGCAAAAGCCGGAATAGGGGGCATGCTTCTCGGCGCGAAGGTCTCCCCTGAGATCGCTAGAGTCCGCGGCATACCCGTGGGCAAAGATTGCATCAGCCCGCCCTACCACACCGCATTTCACGATGTTGATAGCATGCTCGATTTCGTTGAATCGCTTGCCAGCGCAACAGGGTTGCCCGTGGGGATTAAGTCAGCGGTAGGGGAAGGCGAGTTCTGGGAAGATCTTGCGCGCGGGATGTCCGATTTCAAGAGAGGGGTGGACTTCATCACCATTGACGGTGGAGAGGGTGGAAGTGGAGCGGCACCCCTGGCGTTCTCCGATCATGTGTCCTTGCCCTTTAAAGTCGCCTTCACGCGTGTATTTCGACTGATGGCCGAACACGACTTAGCGAAAAAAATTGTCTTCATAGGAGCGGGCCGACTTGGGTTTCCGGATCAGGCCAACCTCGCCGTCGCGAGAGAAGCCATGCTGTCCATCGGGTGCATCCAGGCGCAACGATGCCACACGGGGCACTGCCCAACCGGCGTCGCAACGCAAAATGCCTGGTTGGTCAGAGGGCTTGATCCATCGCTTAAATCAGTCAGGCTTTGTAACTACGTAAGAACGCTGCGCAAAGAAATGCTCAGTATCTCTAGAGCGTGCGGAGCGGCACATCCATCGCTTCTGAACCCCGATTCGCTCGAAATGCTGGATGATCGGTTTGGGTCATCGTCCATCCAAGACCTGTTCCGGTACCCCTCCGGAATAGCCCTGCCGAGCGAAAAAGACTGCAAAGAAATCGCAGCGATTCAGGGAGGCATTGGCGCTTGCCCTGCTTCGCGCTGACGCGCGAGACGTTAGCCATGAAAAGGATGAAAGAATGAAGGGGATTTCGGTTTTGCTGGTAGTAGGCACTGCTACGGGATTCTTGTGTTGGCAGACACCCCTGCCTAGCGAAGAGGCGGCAGACAAAGAAATCATCGCGGTTCTGCTCGGAAAGGAACTCACGGCCAATGACAAGGACGGGCTCGATGGTCTGATTTTAGGAACTCTGATGGAACAGTTCGCGAAGGACAACCAGATCGAGTCTACTGAAGAGGAACTCGATGCGTTCGTCCTGTGGATGGAGGAATTGGAGAAGCAGAGTAACGTAAATATGGAAGAGCGCAGGCTCAAGCTGTTGCAGGAACTAAAGGATCTATCCCTTTCCGACCAAGAACGCGAACAAAAAGTTTCGCGTCTTCAGATGGTTGAGAGCATACTGAAATCGGCGCAGGAGAAAGGAATGGACGAGCATGCGCATTCCGGTGAAAAAGATCACCCATTCCGGAGGAAAAGGATCACCTGT
>JAPYPO010000404.1 GCA_029937645.1 Candidatus Hydrogenedentota bacterium | reverse complement strand
GTGTTTAAAGAGATCATCTAGGTGCTCTTGTGTAGCTTTCCTCTAGTTCGAGACTGTTCAATGATCAGTTGTGCGCAGTACACCTCTGTGTCTTTCCGTCAGACTCGTACCTGAAAGCCCTCTAGGCCTACTTGCCTGACCACGACTGTAACTGTGCCATTTCTCGTTCCATGGCCAATGCCTTCGGAAAGAGAATGTTGTTCTCTTTATGGATGTGCTGGTGAAGATCCAACTCAAGCGATCGCAATCCGTCTAACAATGCGCGATAGGTATTGCAGGCCCATTCGGGTTCGGCGTACTCGTCCGTGAGCGATCGAATGCGCTGCAACGCACCCCCCGCACTGTCGTGTTCGGATTCCATAGCGTAGATGGGATTGGCTAGTGTCCCAAAGGGCATCACGGGAAGCGTACCCGTCTGGGCCATTTTTCGGATGCATGGGAACAGTATTCGCTCCTCCTTTCCCATGTGCGACGTCAGCTCCTCTTCCAGGGCGCGCACAACAGATTCCAGTTCACGAACGCGCGAATCGTTGGCGAAGTGGGCGTCCGCGACTTTCTCGGCAAGGCCCGTCAACCGAGGTAGTTCCTCCGCCAGGTAGGCATGATGGGTCGAGAGGATGTGTTCGATGAGGAGGTCCAAGTCCATCGTGTCGAAGTTGATGTCCTCCGTTTCCCGGGTAACCGAGTCGGCCTCATCCAGTTCAGCCAAGACATCTTCGATTGAAATGTTCATTGAAATACATGCCTCCGTCAGTCGTGTTCCGCCGTTGCAACAATAGTCAATCCCGAACTTTTCAAATACGCGGGAGCGCCCCAACTGTTCGGCCACGAGTTCACCTACGGATAGTTCTGCGGTAATGGGATTCATGATTGATCTCTCCTTCTTGTTTGTAACTCCGACGTACCACTGCTCGTCCTTCCGGGCTTTCCTCCCAAAAATTCCGATGAAACGCGTGGATTTCAATCGCTTCGACTACTTGGAATTTCTTGCTCTTGAGAAGGTGAAGTCGTGCGTTTTTATTTCGTCCGTTCCCACAGTGATCGTAGCGGTCTGAGTACCCAACCGTTCGTGCCATGCCTCGATCTCATACGTCCCAGCGTCGAGTCCTTCTATACTGAATCTCCCGTCCTTCCCGGTGACCTCAAAGAAGGGATGATCGATAACGGCGCACCAAGCGCTCATCCATTTGTGAACGTCGCAGTCGATAGAAAAGATGGGCTCCGACTTGGCAAAGGTCCTGATCGCGGATTTTCTAAAATCTGGCATGGAAATATTGAAGCCTCGATTCACTTGGGCCTTGGCGTTGATGTTGTGCAGCGTCTTATCCGGATTCATGAACTCGATGGGCTGACCGGCCCGAACTCCGAAGACGTGTGGCGAGTACATGCAGCCGGACTGTGTGACGACCACAGGTTCCTTCGGGACGGGGTACTCCTTGCCGGACAGGCCACTCTTGATTTTGACCAGGATATTCGCAATCGTCTGTCCTTCCCCCAATACCAATGTCTCCGCGCGCGGAGGATCGACATGGTCTACTTTGCATCCCGGATCAGCGGCCATTTTCAATAGCGGCATGGTGGGCGCGCGGCCTTCGAAAACGACTGTTCCATTGATTGCAGCGCCGTGAGTTGACGCGTTTGCGCCAAGGGTTAGAGCGAGGGTCAAAACCAGCGTTCGCGTACCTATCATGCTATACATTTTTCCTGCATCCTGTAAGTAGAAGTCGTTGATCGCCTCAATTCTTCATATGGCTAGTCAGCGATTGTGCAATAACCGTACCGATTCGACCCCGTGTTGCAAGGGCTCGCGCCCGAGATGCGCAACCCGTTTCGTTGAGGGGATTAGTCGATGACACGAATCGTTAGTGGTCGCAGATTCAACCGTGATTGCAGGACAGAATCGTACTGAGCGGATGCGTCATTCAGCGCACATTTGATCGGTGGGGTATTGCCCGAGTGCTTACAGTGGGCGACTCAACTCCCTTGTAAATCATCGCTTGTGAGCTTGCCGGTGTTGGCGCAAGAACCATGGCATCGTTCTTGCACTTTGCAACTATGAGACTCAAGCAAATCGATTGGCGTCAACTGACTTTAGCGGTAGCGGGTATTGTCGCTCTCGTATGCGGCCTCGAAGGCTATTCCGAAGAAGGACCTCCGGTCGATGCGACCGACTTCGCCATCTCGGACGAATCCTCCACACCCAACCTGGGAGAACGGGTCTACGTGGCGGAGTGCGCCTCATGCCATGGCCTTGAAGGTCGGGGCGACGGTGACGCGGCCTACCTCCTCAACCCGAAGCCAAGGGATTTCGTTATGGCGGAGTATCGTCTGGTGTCAACCTGGGACGGCCTACCGACGGATGAAGACCTTCTGGATGCGATTGATCGCGGTATGCCTGGTTCGGCCATGCCTGGGTGGGGGCATTTGTCCGAAGCGACGCGAATGGCGCTCCTTTCATACATCAAGTCATTTTCCGGATCGCTTCTAGAGATCGAGTACGACTCTCAGTCTGGTCAAGACGAGGAGACGGGACCGATCATGTTGCCGCCGGAGCCTGCCTATACGAGCGAAGCTCGTGCGCGCGCTGTAAGCCTTTTCGACTCGGCCTGCGCTGGATGTCACGGCGCAACGGGTCGGGGCGATGGGACGCAAGCGCAGATAAACAACAGAGGGTATCCGACGCGTCCCCGGGATCTAACGCGTGGCATTTTCAAGGGACGTTCGTCGCCCGAGTCTGTGTATCGCCGCATCGTAGCGGGTATGCCTGGAACACCCATGCCCATGAACGATTGGAGTCACGGCGACGACGCGTGGCATCTGGTTCACTACGTGTTGGAAATGTCGACCGAAGAGGTTCGCGCGCGCAACGAGATGATCAAACAGACCGTCGTCGCACCGCGCGTGCCGCAACTGCCCGATCATCCTCAGGCGCGCTTATGGCAAGAAGCCGAACCCGTCGCTGTGAACTTGATGCCGTTGTGGTGGCGAGATGACCGGCCTGAGTCCGTCGAAGTACGCGCCCTTCATGATGGTCAGGAAATGGTTGTCCTCATGCGTTGGGCTGACGATACACATGACTACTCGACGATACGTCCGCAGGATTTCAGAGATGCGGCAGCGGTCCAGTTTTCGCTGACTCCAGACCCACCCTTTTTCGGGATGGGCGAACAACTCAGGGATGTGAACATCTGGATGTGGAAGGCGGATCGGGAAGGCGACTTGAAGTCGTCGTTCCAGGATATCGAGACGGCCTTTCCTCATGTTAGCGCGGACTCCTATCCCAATTTCTCGAAGCCGCCCGCAGGACAGCCCGTTGGAAGCGTATCGACGCTCGATTCCGACCCAACATTTATTAGCGGTTGGGGTGCGGGAAACATCGTGTCCGACCCGACCTTTAACCACGGAGCCGAAGACCTGACCGCGCGCGGTCTTGGGACGCTGAGGGCTCGTCCGCGAATCGATCAGACCGTCGAAGCCGAAGGCGTTTTCGGGATGCGGGTGTACAGCGTGATGTTTCGGCGCGCACTGAAGCCCAACGGTGAAGAATCTGTAGGCCTACGGCCCGGCGAGATTGTGCCCGTGGCCTTTGCCGTCTGGGACGGAAGCGCTGGGGATCGCGACGGGCGAAAGTCGGTCACCATTTGGCAAGATTTGGTCATATCCAAGTAGCTCGCGAGACTGAAGTAATTCGTGAAAACGAAGGGAATAATATATGAGCAAAGAACCCGACACGCCGACGTCTAACGAAGCGACCGTTCAAGAGTCGAAGGGCATCCCACGCCGTGATTTCTTGCGTTGGATGGGTATGGGCGCGGTCGCGGGAGCGTCCGGCTTAGCGTCTCCGCTGTTGGTGTCTGCGGAGCACGGGCGGAACCCTCTTGCCGGTTCAGCAGATCGAAATTGGGAAGAAATCTACCGCGACCAATACCGGTACGAGCGAATCTTCGACTGGGTCTGTTCTCCCAACGACACACATGCTTGCCGGGCGCCACTCCGGCACCGCCTTTTCTGTCGGGGACCC
>JAPYPO010000403.1 GCA_029937645.1 Candidatus Hydrogenedentota bacterium | reverse complement strand
CAGGTGCTACACTTTTACACCGCCACCCGCTGCACTTTTACTCCGCCGTTTACATCGTGGAAACGACGTATACTCGACGTTCTACCGTCGGCCGTCGAGCTGACTTCGTAAACGCGGCAAACGGAAATTGGCGTCTGCGTTACGACCGGGAGGATGTCGTGGCACCTGAGCAACGAGATGGATACTACCGAGACCGTACGGGCGAGTGGCAGCGTGATCGCCGGACACTCCAGGATCGCCGCGCGGCGAAAGCGCAAGACGGGGATCAGGAGCGGCGCGCCCGGGGCCGACGCAAGGCAGATCTCATTGACGTGGACCGCGAGCACAAAGAGATGATCGATGAAGCCTTAGAGGATTTCGCTTCGGGCGAAGAGGGCGAAGAGTAACGCTTGTCCGGCGCTTGGCGTACGCTCCGCGCATCCCGAAAGACTGGATAGCGCCCGTGCTATCACTGTGCCGCAGCCAACGCCCGGTCTGCCTTTTCCTTTAGATCCACTGCGGCCTGTCTCGCGCCCTTGACACCGGTCAAAACCTCGGTTTCCGCGTTCTCGATTAGACTTCTCACACGCTGCCATCCGAGCACATTCGGTTCCGCTTTTGCGAAGGCGAGGCTATCGAACGGCGCTCGGTTGTATTCCCACTGCGAAAAGAATGTATCCATATCGGGGTGATCCAACGCGGACTTCCGACTCGGCAAGTACCCGGTTGACAAGGCCCACTTCACGGAAACCTCGGTCGAGGTAAAGTATTTGGTAAATGCCCAGGCGGCGTCTCGTTGCTCTCCGGTTGTGTCAAAAATACAGATGTTCGATCCGAACAGAACCGTATGCGGATCCCCCGGGTCCGCTTGCGGTAGGCGCGCCATGCCCCACGCGTCCGGATCCTCCATGAGCCGCGCAAGGCTGGCCTTGCCTGCGCTCGTCCGCATAGTGAACGCGATCTTATCCTGTTGAAAATCCGATTCGTCGTTAAAGGTCCGCGGTGTTATCTGGTAGGCCAGTTTCTCCGTTGCAAGTGTTTCGATCAACTGGAATGCGCGGATAGATTCTTCAGAATCAAACGTGGTCTTGCCGTCCTCGAATACGGATCCCCCCATGCTAAAGATAATTCCGTCCATCGTCGACGCGTCCACATCAATGGCAAGGGCATACTTCCCGGTCTTGGTCTTGATCGTCCGGCATTGGTCGAGAAATTCATCCCAGGTAGCCGGAGGGTCGGTCAGGCCGGCCTCAGCCAAGACCCGTTTATTGAAATACAGCATAAGGACGCTCTTCGAAAATGGGAAGGAGTACATTTTCCCGCCGAAATCGGCGAAGGTGTTCGTCTCGATAAGCGCGGGGAAGAAATCAGCGAGATCCTCCTCGGATAATCCGGTCTCGGGATTCGCGAAAAAATCGTCTATAGCAACCACCGCTCCCGATCGCGCGTACTCCGCCGTCATGCTCTCGTACGCGACCGCCATAGCCGGGAGCGTGCGTGCTTGGATGCTCGCGGTCACTTTCCGGTATATGTCGCCATAGTTCCCACTCCGCACGACTTTTACGGGGAATCCATCCGTGGCCTCATTGAATTCATCTACGATCGTCGCGAGAAACTCCGCCGTCTCCGTGGTCTGTCTATCCCAGAAGGTTGCCACTTCGGCGTCGATTGGAGAAAATTGGCCACCGCCGTCGCCGGTTGAGGTATCCGTTCCGCATCCCACATCAGACACGGCGACCAGCACGAGGCCTAGCACGAGTCCGGCGGCTTTACCGTTGTTATTCAGCATTTTGCTATCTACCCTTTCAACCCAGCAGTCCAGGATCCATCGATAAAATAACGTTGGGCGGCGAAGTATAGCGCCACAGTCGGAAGGATGACAATGACCGACGCGCACATGAGAAGGTTTACACGAACCCCGTCGGCTACGGAAAACACGGTGAGCCCCACCTGTACGACACGCATGTCTTCGTCGCCGGTCACGACGAGCGGCCAGACAAGAGAATTGTAGCTCCCAAGAAAGGCGAAGATCGCGACAGTCACCAGCATGGGCCTAACGAGCGGCACGCCCACCATCACGAGGAAACGCAGGTGGCCGCACCCGTCGATACGGGCGGCGTCGAAGTAATCATTGGGAAGGGAGAGAAAGGCTTGCCGCATGAGAAAAATCGAGAAGGCGTTCGCGCACCACGGCACGATGAGCGCCGGATAGGTGTTGTACCAGCCGAGCTTGGAGACCAGGACAAAGTTGGGGATCAGCGTCGCCTCGAAGGGGATCATCATCGTGGCCAGCAGCAGGACGAAAAGAGGGCCACGGCCTGCGAAATCCAGACGCGCAAAGGCGTAGCCGGCCAAAAGTGAAGTGAGAACCACCGCGACGGTCACCGTTCCCGCGACAAAGAAGGAATTGAAGAAGTAGATTTCGAACGGGGCAGCCCGAAAGGTGTCGACGTAGTTCTCCCAAAGCCATTGCTCGGGCAACAGGCTCAGCGTGGGCGTTCGGGCCTCTTGGATATTCTTGAAGGAGGCGGTAAACATCCAGATGAAGGGATAGGTCGTCAGAAACGCGCCAGCGGCGAGAGCCACGTAAAGTAGAGATCGTCTGGTCACCGGTAGTAGACCTTCCTGCCGAACGCACGCCACTGAACAATCGTGAGGGCCGCAAGCGCGACGCACAACAGAACAGCCACAGCGGCGCCGTAGCCGAGCCTCCCGTACTCGTAGAAGTTCGCGTAGAGATAGACGGTCATATTTTGGGTCGTGTCCAGGGGGCCCCGTCCGTTTCCTGTGAGGGCAAAGAAACTGCTGAAGGCCTGGAAGGCACGAATGAGGCTCACGATTGCTAGAAACATTAGCGTGGGGGATAACAGAGGCAGCGTCACGTTACGCGCGGACTGCCACCAGCTCGCCCCATCGATCCGCGCGGCTTCCTCAATTTCCCTCGGAATAGCAGACAGTCCCGCCAAGAGCACGACCACCATGAAACCGCTCGAAATCCAAATGTCGAACGCGATGACGCAACACAAGGCTAGGCTTGGGCCCACGCCTATATCGATAACCCCGCCGCTCAGAATGGACAGGGCGCCCTTGGGTTCGAGTAGCCAATTCTGTGTGGACAGCCCGGCCACCCGAAGTAGGTGGTTCGCAACACCCGCGGAAGGATCGAGTAACACGCGCCAAATCATGGCGGAGGCGACGACGGAAGTCACATAGGGCAGAAAGAAGAGGGTGCGGAGGAGACCGCGAAAACGGGTCGCGCGAAAAAGACCGGCGGCGATAAAAAAACTTAGCACGATCGTAACCGGGACGACACCGAGGGCGTAGTAGAACGTGACGAAGAAACTGTTCCAGAATTCTTCGCTCGTGAGGGCTTCGGAATAGTTCGACGCACCGATGAAGGTTTTGCCCCCACCCCGAACCATCCGGAAAAAGCTCATGTAGATGGCGTAGAATAAGGGCCCGACGCCGAACACCCCGAGGACGGCAAATGCCGGGGTCAGCAGCATCACCGCAAGGCGCGTATCGCGGGGCCGCTTCATTTCGAGGCCTCCGGAGATAGAAAAGGCTCGATGATGTCGAGTGTCCGCTCGATCGCCCCCTGGTTCGCGGCGACGGTTTCCCGGGATTTCTCGCCCATGAGCGCACGCGCGGATTCATCCTTTAAAAGTCGCGCAACCGCAGCCGACAGATAGTTCGGGCCTTCCAGCTGCAGCGCGCCGCCGCCTTCGACGAGTACATTTGACGCATCGAGGAAGTTCCGCATGTAGGGTCCGAATACGACGGGCGCTCCACCCGCCGCCGCCTCGATGGGATTGTGCCCTTCGACGCCGGGATAGAAGCTACCGCCGATAACCGCAACAGTGGCCATGGAATAGAATTCGACGAGTTCCCCCACGGTGTCCAGAATAAGGACTCGGCCGTCGGCGGATTCCGACACGGCGCCGCGCCCAGACCAGAGGCGAACGCCTTCACCGAAGGCGGCGACGGCTTCGTTTGCCCGCTCGATGTGCCGGGGCGCGATGACAAGGCGAAGCTCTGGAACGGTAGTTTTCC
>JAPYPO010000402.1 GCA_029937645.1 Candidatus Hydrogenedentota bacterium | reverse complement strand
TCCCCCTTGATCCCCCTTCAAAGGGGGACTATCCTCCAGCGAGCATTCCCAAAAGTCCCCCTTCGAAGGGGGATCAAGGGGGATGTTATCCGGGCGAGGGAGAACGGAGCGCCATCAGTGCCTCGCCCATTCTTGCGTCAGATCCCTGTTCGCCACGAGGTACTCCATGAAAGTTATTCTATTCGGAGAGCACGCCGAAGACCTCGCAGGGGAGCTGCGCGCCCATGAGACCTTAGAGCGCTGCGAATCGGCGCCAGATGCGGTCGTCTGTTTCGGAGGCGACGGGACCCTTCTCTCCGCCGAGCTGGAATGGCCCTACATTCCCAAGGTGCCCATTCGCAACAGCGACGTGGGCAAACAAATGATGAATTACCCGCCCAGCGAGATTATCCGCAAACTGGCCGAAGAAACCCTCGTTCCCAGCCAGCACATGAAAGTCGAATGCAGCGTCCGCCCCGGCAAAGACAATGCCCCCACCGCGCGGCTAAGCGCCCTCAACGAATTCAACGTGCGGCTCGGTGCGGGCAACTCCGCGTTGCGCTACCGATTCTGGATAGACGGCCATCCGATTGAAGAAGACGTCGAGATCATCGGCGACGGATTTATCGTCAGCACCCCCTTCGGCAGCACCGCCTACTACCGCCAAATCACCCGGGGTATTTTTCACGCCGGACTCGGCATCGCCTTCAAATACACCAGCGAGTTGATCAATCACATCGTGACCCTCGAGTCGTCCGTCATACGCGCCACGATCACCCGAGGCCCCGCCCTCCTCGGCTACGACAACGCCGCCCAGGAACTCCCCCTAGAAACAGGCGACGAACTCGTCATCAAGAAAGACCCGAAGCCCGCCACCCTCCTAACGATCAACGCCTTGCAGCGCCCGGCTGACGACCTTTAAGCAATTTCCGAAGGGTCGTGCAGCTTCTCTACCGCGGGTCATCTTACTTTAGGTGGGAGACACATCGGGCGGCTGCGACATAAAGGTAGGAGTTAGAGCTGCTACTGCTAGGCGAATCCGAGGAAGCTGGCGATGAGCGCATCCGATATAGATGTACTGGAGCGTTGGCGGGCCGAACGCGACGCTTCAGCCTTCAACGAGATCGTTACCAATCATTCCGCCATGGTTTACGCGACCTGTCGCCGCATTCTCGGCAATACCGCTGACGCAGAAGACTTGACCCAAGAGTGTTTTCTCCGGCTATCAAGAGACGACGATAGAATCACGGAGTCACTTGGCGGATGGTTGCACACGTTGGCAACACGCCGCTCAATAAGCCAGCTTCGATCCGAGAAGAGCCGGAAGGGGCGAGAGGAACGGTATGCCGCTGCGGCCTCCTCCGCGGAAGAGCCAACGTGGGACGATGTCCAGGCGTACGTAGATGAATGTATCGCGGAATTGCCTCAAGAGCTCAGCGATCTCGTCATCGCTCATTTTCTCGAAAGGCGAACGCAACAGGACATCGCCAGCACCTCAGGTATCTCAAAGTCCGCCATATCGCGCCGCATCGAGAAAGGCGTCGCCGAGATTCGCGCCGCGTTGAAAAAACGGGGCGTTTCGCTCACGTCGGCGCTCCTGACAACATTGCTGTCGACGGAAACAACCCTCGCCACGCCAGCGGCACTCTCGGCTTCGCTGGGGAAGATCGCAATCGTGGGCGCGAAGGCGGGCGTCGCCTCCAACGCTCTCTTACTCGGAGGAAGTATTGTGACGAAACAGATTGCTCTATTTACTGTGGCTGCGATAGTAGTCATCGCCGGGGCTTTGTTGACGTTCCAAGGCGAGGAAGAGCCGCCATCGAGCATTTCGAAGGAAGTTGGCGGAGCCGACGACAACGTCCCGGTTACAACCGCCGCGATACAGACTCCCGAGATTACGGCGGATCAGCAACCGCCCTCGAACGAGGCCGCCGATTCCTCCGTCGTCTCACAAGAGACTAGCATCACTGCTGAGAATCCGGAACCGGCGGAGCCCGAAGCGGTGGCCCCGCGGAGTGACGCCGGTCTTGGGAATCTGGTCATCGCGGGTGTCGTCAACGACGAGTCCGGCGACCCTATCAAAGGCGTATTCGTACAGGCCTTTGGGGGCGGAGGCAACCCGCGTACCAATACGGACGCGACGGGGTCCTTCCGGCTGGTTGGTCTCGCGCAGGGCCTGTACAGCATCGGTTTCCATGGCCAACGACACACGACGGAAAGCCTAGCAGGTATACGCGCGGGCGAAGAAAACCTAATTGTTGTCCTGCGCGGTCGGGCCGCCGTGTCAGGTACCGTCGTGAATGCGGCGACGGGGGCTGCCGTCACCCAATTTGAGATCCAGGCAGTCGAAGGGATCCACGGCAAACTTGCCCGGCCAAATTTCGGAGGATTTGCCACGGTCAATGACCCGCAGGGGCACTTTCATGTGGACAATGTACAACTCGGCGATTCGACCCTGGTCGTTCGTGCACGAGGATATGCGACAGTCTTCGAACCGTTGCGACTGGAAACCCGCGAACCAATCGATGAAGTAACCATCGCCCTGCAACCCGGCTTGGTCGCGCAAGGCCGGGTGCTCAACGAGGTCGGCGAGACGGTCTCCGGCGCGTGGATATTCAAGGAACCGATACCGGCGGCGATGATGCTGGACAGCCTCAATAGTGAAATCTCCCCAAACCCGGAGAGATTCATTGATGAGTACAGCGATGTGGAGGGCCGATTCGCTATCGACACACTCACGGTCGAAAATCGGACCCTGGCCGCGTTCCATCCGGATCACGGGTACGGTGATGTGGCGTTGATGTGGAAGGGTTCCCGGCTCTCAGGCCTTGACATCGTCCTGAGCGAATCGGCAACCGGGGCGGTTGAAGTCGTAGTGACCACGGGCGGCGTACCGGGAGAGGATTCTGTGGTGTGGGTTAGCGCCGCCGCTGGGGGAATGGGGGACATGCTTCAACAAGGGCGTACGGACGGCGACGGAAAGTGTCGGCTCGATGGTATTCCTCTTGGCACATGGGGCATTACGGCGGTATATCCGGGACAAATCGGCACTTGGCTACGGCGCATAGTAATAGATTGCGAGGTTGTCGCTGGTCAAACGACCGTTGTGGCAGTCGATTTTCAGGCGGCTTCTGCATCGCTCAATGCGACCGTGACGTTGGATGGAGAAAGCCCACTTGGCGGACATGCTAGGTTGACCTTGACGCGGCCGGGCGAGTCCGAAACATATATGTACATAGCAACATGGGGCGATGACGGTACCTTCGCCATTGCGGATATCATGCCGGGAGCCGGATCGCTTATGTTAATGGCTGTGTTCAGTGAAAACCGTATGAGAACTAAGAACTTCGACTTGGAGATTGTTGAGAACGAGCAGAAAGTCATCGAAATCGATCTGTCCGGGGGACAAACGTTGACTGGAGTCATGTACGGTCTGGCGACAACGGAGCACGGGACTGTGGCCGTGTTACGTGGAGAACACGAAATCGACGAAATAACGTTGGAGACGATTTCGGAAATTCTACCGCTCGCAGCCGGTTTAGGCGAAGTCGCCGCCGATGGCAGCTATTCCGTCGAAGGTCTGGATCCGGGCCTGTACACTATCCTCGCCATGGTGACGAGGACGCGCAACACGTTCGACGCTGTCCGCTGGTCGACCACCGTGGTCGAGATCTCCGATGGCGAAGAGAGCACAGTCGATCTTGATATGAGATGACACCCCCAAGAAACGTCATCTGAGCAATTTTCTGCGGTGATGGCGCAGAAGTCTTCTGAGAATTCTGGCCGTATTGAGGTGTAGGGTAGCCTCGCTCGGTCGACGGTGAAACCTCCCCACAGCTTGACACGGCCTCCCAGTCATACGGATACTGTGTGTCTGCAAAAGACGTTATGGAATTTCCTGGCCCGTTTTCTCGTTTTTAGAGGGTATTCAGCCCGCCGGGGTCTTTTTCGATATCAATCATGGTCCACCGTACAATATTCGACGGGCGGGTAGGAGAGACACTATGTTGAACCCGGATTTCCCATTTGGAAGAGTCATCTTGAGATCCGCCGGCATCGAT
>JAPYPO010000401.1 GCA_029937645.1 Candidatus Hydrogenedentota bacterium | reverse complement strand
AAGATGATCCCCTTCTTCGGATTCATAGCCGTGTTCTGGTCGCTCTTCGACCAAACCGGATCGACCTGGGTCTTGCAAGCGGAATCGATGAATACATCCGTATTTGGAAGGGACGTCTTGCCCGCCCAAATCCAGGCGGCCAACCCGTTACTTGTCCTCGTTCTGATACCGGTATTCAGCTTCGTGATCTACCCCTTCGCCGGGAGGTTTGTCCGCGTAACACCTCTTCGCAAGATTGGTGTTGGGCTTTCTCTGGCTGGAATAACCTTTCTGCTGTCGGCTTGGGTGCAATCGAGGATAGACGCCGGGTTCGAGCCGACGGTCTGGTGGCAAATTGGCGGATATATCATTCTGACTTCTGCCGAGGTCATGGTTTCCATCACCGCGTTGGAGTTTGCTTACACCCAGGCGCCGAAGACCATGAAATCGTTGGTGGTGTCCCTGTACCTACTATCCGTTTCGGCCGGAAACCTATTTACCGCGCTGGTGAACGTGTTCATCCAGAAAGAAGATGGCTCTACGATTCTGAGCGGGGTGGCGTATCACCTCTTTTTCGCGGCGCTGATGTTCGTTTCGGCGGCGCTCTACGTTGTCTACGCGTGTTACTTCAAGGAGCGCCGCTACATCCAAGGGGAAATCGACGAGGCTGAAGCTGAGGCGACGACGGGCGCCTGAGTTGCGGGGGCGCGTCCGAAAATGCTAATCTTTAGCGTTCCGACGAGCGCCCGTGGCCTCTTTGGGTCGATGAAATTGCCCGTCTTAACTCGCAGTTGAATGGAATTCGCAGGATAGCCCCTTGAGAACACCCGTAATCGCCGGTAATTGGAAGATGAATCTGCTGCGCGATGATGCGGTGGCGTTGGCGCGTGATGTTGCGTCGGCGCTGGACGGATCGACGGGTGTGGAAGTTGTGGTTTGCCCCGTATTTACCGTGCTTAGTTCCGTCGCGGAAGCGTTCGCGGGCGGGTCCGTCGAAGTCGGAGGCCAGAACTGTTACGGGGTCGAATCGGGTGCGTTCACCGGGGAAATATCCCCTCAGATGCTGCGGGATGCCGGGTGCGCCTGGACGATTATCGGCCATAGCGAGCGCCGTCAGATCTTCAACGAGTCGGACGCGTTGCTCAACAAGAAGCTTCATTTCGCGCTGGCATCTGGGCTGAAGGTGATGTTCTGCATCGGCGAGACGCTTGAGGAACGGGAATCGGGCGCGATGAACGACGTGTTGCGTCGCCAGGTTATCGAGGGGCTGAAGGGCTTGGATGATACGGATTTTACCCGAGTCGTTTTGGCCTATGAGCCGGTTTGGGCAATAGGAACAGGCGTTACGGCGACCCCGGAGCAAGCGGAGGAGGCACACGCGTTTACGCGCGAGCTTGTGGCGGAGGCATTTGGTGGAACCGTAGCGGCAGATTTGCGTATTCAGTATGGTGGCAGCGTGAAGCCGGACAACGCGGCGGAACTGCTGGCCAAGGAAAATGTGGATGGCGCGCTGGTAGGTGGCGCGGCGCTTCAGGCAGATAGTTTCGCGGCTATTGTAAAGGCCGCGCGTTAGCATAGAATCGCATCGGATGTGGACGGCGCACGTGCCCGTCTTCCGTGAATAGTCTTAGGAGCTTATCGAGTCACATGTTAAACACAATTTTTAGTTGGGATACCCTGTGGGTTCTCCTTATGATCATGTATGTTCCCGCGTGCCTCGGGCTTATCGTGATTGTGCTCCTGCAAAAGGGAAAAGGCACCGGATTCGCCGGCGCGTTCGGCATGGGGGGCGGGGGTGGGGACACGGTATTCGGCCCCAAGTCCAGCCAGAGCCTTCCGGTCAAGCTGACCTACATCGCCGCCGCAACCTTTATGATTATTGCGCTGATCATGTCTATCGTCGCAGGGAAGGTGGGCAAAGGCCAAGCCCCCGAACTTCTGGAGGTAACGGAGGGCGATATAGCTGCCGTGAGCGGACTCGATGATATAGGCATTGGGCGCAGCAGTGTCGCCGGCATCGACACCACCGATAAGGAAGACGAGGCCAACCAAATCGCCGCGCCCGACTCGGAGGCCGAAATCTCGGACGACGCGGATTTGGATGACCTTTCGACGGACGATGAGGCAGCGGGCACGGAAGAGCAGAGCGATAGCGCCGATTCGCCCGATGCTCCGTAAATAATTTGTTCGGAATTCCAAGGCCCAAAGCGCTTTTGCCGCTCTGGGCCTTTTTCGATCTGGCCGGGTGAATATAGGGAGCGCGTGTGGACAGAATAATCGTTCGAGGCGGAAACCCGATCACGGGAAGTGTTCAGGTTCGTGGCGCGAAGAATTCGACGTTGCCGTTGATGGCGGCGACATTGCTCGCGGAAGACACCTGCGTACTCCACAATGTCCCCTGTCTACATGACGTCTTCGCCATGGACAAAATCCTCAGTGAGATGGGGATGGCGATTGACTTTACCGGGCGCTCGATGACGCTCGGCCCCAATAGCGTGACCTCCCACGAAGCGCCGTACGAGTTGGTTCGAAAAATGCGGGCCTCCTTTTTTGTGCTGGGCCCACTCTTGGGCCGTTTCGGTCAGGCGCGGGTTTCCTTGCCCGGTGGCTGCGCTATTGGAACCCGCCCGGTCGATATCCATCTGAAAGGCCTGGAATCGTTGGGCGTCAATATACGCATAGATGATGGGTATGTGGTGGCCGAGGGGCGGCCCGTGGGCGCGGACATTGCCCTCGATTTCCCCAGCGTCGGCGCGACGGAGAATTTGATGATGGCCGCGTCGCGTGCGAAAGGCGTTACGCGGCTGACGAATGTGGCTCGCGAACCCGAGATAGCGGACTTGGCCTCGTTCTTGAATAGCCTCGGCGCGCAAATCTCGGGCGCGGGAACGGACTTAATAACTATCCTCGGGGTCGATGAACTCGGCGGCACCGAGCACACGGTTATCCCAGACCGGATCGAAGCGGGCACGTTCTTAATCGCGGGCATCGCGACCGGTGGCGAGGTAACCGTATTGAACGCGACCGCGGAACACCTGCCCAATTTTGTGGAAAAGTTACGAGAGATGGGCGCGGAGGTCGAGGTACACGGGTCGAAAATTCGCGCAGCGGCCACGAACGGGCTAAAAGGCGTCGATGTATCGACGCAGCCCTACCCGGGCTTCCCGACGGACTTGCAAGCGCAGATCATGGCGTTGGCCTGCGTGGCCGAGGGCGCGACAATTATTAAAGAGAATGTCTTCGAGAACCGGTTCATGCAAGTTGCAGAACTCACCCGCATGGGCGCGAATATCGAAGTAGATGGGAACGCGGCGGTCGTGCGCGGTGTGCCAAAGTTGAGCGGCGCGCCGGTGATGGCCTCAGACTTGCGCGCGAGCGCAGCGTTGATTATCGCTGGGCTGACGGCGAGCGATGGAGAGACGTCCATCTCGCGCATCTACCATATCGATCGAGGGTACGAGCGCATCGAAGAGCGGCTGGCGAGCCTCGGCGGAGATATTCGCCGGGAACCGTAGGCCTTAGTAGCATCCCAAAGATTTAGTATCGCCTCGAAGGGCACGAAGATTTCTTCTCGTTGTCCCGGTTCAGCAAAACAAGAACGGAAAGCACCACGCGGATGTTTCGGAAGACTGTAAATAGCGATGCCGACTTCGACGCGGTCGTTCAGCGCTTGTGCAGCGACGATGGCCGCGGCATGGACAATGTCTTGGCGGGCAAGATGGACGCGGCCCGCGCAATTGTCGAGGCCGTTCGTGATCGCGGCGACGACGCCATAGCCGAGTATACGGAACGTTTCGACGGCGTCGCCCTTTCGCCCGGTGAATTCGAATTGGGCCCAGACGCGTTGGACCAGGCGGCCGCGAGTCTCGATAGCGACCTGCTCGCCGCGCTAGAACGAGCCCACGAAAACATTCGAGTCTTTCACTCGAAACACCTGCGTGAATCATGGGAAGAGACTTCGGAAGATGGGAGCATACTCGGCCAGCGAATTACACCTATCGAAAGCGTCGGCGTATACGTGCCCGGTGGAAAGGCCTTCTATCCGTCCTCTGTGCTCATGAAC
>JAPYPO010000400.1 GCA_029937645.1 Candidatus Hydrogenedentota bacterium | reverse complement strand
GTCCCGCATTGTCGATCTCCGATGATGCGGGACGTTTTTTTCCTGCGAAATACTTCAGGGAAAGGAGGTGAAAGTCTTTATGGCACGACCCGATAAAGTGGAAGCTGTCGACGAGATCAAGTCTCGCATCGAGGGAAGCAGCGTCGCGATTGTGACCCAGTACCAGGGAATCACCGTCGAGCAGGTGACCGACCTGCGCAGCAAGTTGCGCAGCGAAGGGGTTACCTTCAAGGTGTACAAGAACACCCTCGCCAAGCGGGCGCTAGACGACATGGGTTTATCCGACGCAGTGGCGTACATGGAAGGCCCGATCGCCTGGGCGTTCTGCGAAGATCCCGTGGCTCCGGCGAAGATACTCAAGAAGTTCTCCGAGAATGTTCCCGCGATTGTCATGCGCGGCGGTATTTTGGATGGCAAGCCGGTATCATCTGATCAGCTCGATTCGCTGGCGGATCTCCCGTCGCAAGATCAACTGCGCGCTCAATTGGTAGGCACACTCGCCATGCCGTTGCGCAATTTCGTTGGCGCATTGAGCGCGATCCCGCGGAACTTGGCCAATGTTCTCGAACAAGTCCGCAAACAAAAAGAAGAAGCCGAAGCCGCCTAGGGCGATTTCAAGAAAATGTTCCCGGCCCTGCCGGCGTATAAACACCTGAAAGGAAGAAGGAAATCATGTCAGATAAAACAGACGCAATGTTAGAACAGATAGCCGAGCTTTCGGTACTTGAATTGAGCGAATTCATCAAGGACATCGAAGAGAAGTTCGGAGTCGAAGCGGCCGCACCGATGATGATGGGCGCTGTAGCGGCCGCGCCTGCCGACGGCGGCGGCGAAGACGAAGCCCCCACCTCCTTCAACGCGATTCTCAAGGAAATCGGTTCGCAGAAGATTCCGGTTATCAAAGAAGTCCGCGCCATCACCGGCGTGGGCCTCAAGGAAGCCAAGGAACTGGTGGACGCCGCCCCCAAGGCCATCAAAGAGGGCGTGGACCAGGCCGAGGCGGATTCGATTCGCGAGAAGCTGGAAGCGGTTGGCGCGGTTGTGGAAATCGCCCCGGCCTAAGGCGCTGGTTCGATTCGTTCGTAAGAGGTTTCAAAAGCGCCCCGTCGAGTACGCCTTGGCGGGGCGCTTTTTCCTTGACGCGATTAACGTTATTCGACTTCAATCCTCGCTCTATTTGACGGCTTCCAATTCCCGAACTATAATCCGAGAACTTTCTGGGCTGCCGCGAACGATGCCGCGCGTAGCGTAGCTATCTTCCATACCAACCGTGTCTATCGAGGGGATCTTATGCCGCGCCGAACGCTCGTCCGACTCTTCGCCATCGCAATTTTATTGCTACTATCCGTACCGGGCGCCGCCGTGGCCCAAGACGACGCTACCGAAGAAGAGGCTGCCGGTTGGCAAGAACGCTTCGACGGCTGGTTTGGCGAATCCGTTGTTGCTCCCCTGAACGGAGTCCTTTTCTTCTCCATCTATAGCGCCGAAATCGAGTTGGAGAGCGGCGATACGAAAGAAAGCGAGATCCCTCTCATCCTGGTCGTGCTCGTACTCGGCGGACTCTTCTACACCATTCGCTACGGATTCTTAAATGTGCGCCTCTTCGGGCACGCCATCTCCGTCATTCGAGGCCGCTACGACGACCCGAACGCGAAAGGCGAGATTTCGCACTTCAAGGCTCTGACCGCCGCCCTTTCCGCTACCGTGGGATTGGGAAATATTTCCGGGGTTGCCGTGGCCATTACCGTCGGGGGGCCTGGGGCGGTATTTTGGATGTGGGTCACCGCCTTCTTCGGCATGAGTATGAAATTTTCCTCCTGCGTCTGCGCCCAACTGTACCGACAGATCCACGAAGACGGCCGCGTACTCGGCGGGCCCATGATCTACCTTGAGCAAGGCTTCAAGGAAAAGCTCCCAAGCTTCGCGTTCGTAGGCAAGGGCTTTGCCATCCTCTTCGCCGTGCTCACCGTATTCGCCGCGTTCGGCGGGGGCAACATGTTTCAGGTCAACCAGACGGTCGCCATTGTCGTAGATACATTCTTTGACGGCAGCGACTCCAGCCTGCTTCGGGTCGGGCTCGGCGCTGCGATTGCCGTGTTGACAGGCTTTGTAATCATCGGCGGGATTAAGCGTATCGGCGAAGTCACGGCAAAGCTCGTGCCTGCCATGTGCCTGTTTTACTGCGGGGTTTGTCTCATCATCATTGTGATGAATATAGCCGAAGTGCCCTCCATGTTCGCCGGCATCTTCTCCAACGCCTTTCAGGCCGAAGCAATGTTTGGCGGGTTCGTGGGCGTACTGGTCCAGGGCATGAGGCGCGCGGCCTTTTCGAACGAAGCCGGCCTTGGTTCGGCCTCGATCGCCCAAGCCGCGGCCAAGACCGTCGAGCCCGTGCAGGCCGGCGCGGTAGCCATGCTTGGCCCCTTTATCGACACCATAGTCGTATGCACCATGACGGCCCTCGCCATTCTTATCACCGGATCCCATATCGGGGTGGAAGGGCTCGGGGGCGTCGAGGTTACGGCTCAGGCCTTTGCCGCCTTGGGCCCTGCGGTTCCGTACGTTCTGTGTGTCGCCGTTTTTATTTTCGCGTACTCCACGCTAATCTCGTGGGGATACTATGGCGAGCGTGCGGTCGAGTACCTCTTCGGCCCGCGTGGCGTGGGACCCTACCGAATCGTTTACGTCCTGACCGTCGTAATCGGCCCCCTACTTAGTCTCCGCAGTGTGCTCGATTTCTCCGACGCGCTTCTCCTCAGTATGGCCTTTCCCAATATCATCGGGATGCTCGTGCTCTCGGGGACTGTAAAGGGCTTGGTCGTCGATTACACGGCGCGCCTAAAGAGCGGCGCTATCCACCGCGCGGACGCGTAAGGACGACCAATAGTAGCTCGCCCGACCTGTCATCGCGAGGAGGAACGACGAAGCGATCTACTTCTGACATGGTTTGACGTCCGCCAGGGTCAATGCGTTTCCGCAACTGCATGCCCCGCCCGGAAGCCGACACGCATCACATGTACAAATCGTCGGGCCATTTATCGATTGGCAGTTTGCGACGAAGTTTCCGATTGCGCCTGATTCCAAGCCAGCCGACGATTGCGACGACGACGATAAGTAAAAAGTAGTGTCCGAGTTGAAGTTGAGGGCTGTCCAACAGGAAGAGCGAACCCGCGCTGCAAACGATGACAAAACCAATAAATATTCTTGAGTACGTTTGGTTGCGTTTCGAAGCTATCCAAGGACGGAGCGCCAGCGCCAAATATACGAGCCCGACCAGTAATGCCGACTCATTATTCTGGTGAGACGATTCGTGAAAACCTGTGATGAAGGACCAGAGCGCAAAGACGAGGAAAATAGCAGTCATGCAAATCACCACTGGTCGATTGTATCTAGAGCGAATGAGGAGCAGTTCTTCGGCCTTCGTCAAAAGGACTTTCCGGTAGGCCCTATTTGCGGCCTTCGGATCACCGAGTGATACCAATGCGGATAGCCCCGTATCGTGGGGGTGCACACTCGCAGCAAGCGCCTCCTCTTTTGCCGAAATGAAGTGCTCCTCAATCTCCTCACGAACGTGCTCGACCGATTCAGTGGAGAGCTTTTTCGTGGCCACAGCCAACCATTCGTCCAAGCGCACACTATCTCGTATAGGAAGATCGGACATCGTTATGCCGCCTCCAGGACTACGATACGCATCACATGAACAACCCGTCAGGCCACTTTTCGATGGGGAGCTTGCGACGAAGCCTCATGCGGCTTCGTTCCATGACCACGCAGGGCACGATCACCACGACAGCAAACCACAGATTTAATCGCCAGTCGCTGTCGAAGAAGTAACTCATGAGCCCCATCATTGGGTACATGGAATACCGAGCGACACGTCCGCCTATTCGGCTCCGTCTGGGCAGCATCCAATACGCCGCAAGCGAGCAGATCCACAACAGCCCAACCAGGATGGAAAACATGTCTCCTTGATCTATCCCATATAAGAAAGCGAAGGCGCTGACACACAGTGAGCCGACGATGAATTTCTTCGACGGTCTCCCCTGCTTCTTCTCCATGGC
>JAPYPO010000399.1 GCA_029937645.1 Candidatus Hydrogenedentota bacterium | reverse complement strand
GGCCTGGACGCGCTCCTCTGTCGCAGGTGTGGACATGAGTTGGACGAGGCTCAGATTGGCGAATGAATAAGGTTCGAAAATGGCGCCGCGTAGTGGAAAGGATAGGTGATTCGATTTGGCAAGCATGATGAACTGCCCCTATTGCGGGAAGTTAACCGACCGCAAGCTTGAGGATTGTCCGCACTGCGGAGGTCACTTGCAAGAGCAGGCCACGACTGCGGTCCGACGTCCGCGCCGGGGTCGGCAGAGTTGCCCGAGTTGCAAGGCGATGGTGCAGGAGGGCGATATCATCTGCGTGGTCTGCGGGACGAATCTCCTGACGGGTCAAAAGGTTAGCGATGAGCTTCAGGCGGAACCGGAAAAACAGAAGAGCCCGCTGCCGAAGCTCATCGGTGTGGGTCTCGTCGCTGCGGTAGTCATCGTGGCGATGGGGGTGGGTATTTATTTTGCCACACGTGATCCCGTTCGCCAAGCGTTGGGGTTGATGGCTGATGGCAAGGATCTCGAAGCCATTGCCACGCTTTCAAAACACATAGACAAGACCGACAACGATGAGCGCGCGTTGCAGTTGCGCGGCGAGTTGCGTTTCAAGACCAATCAGTTTCTCCAGGCTGCGCTAGATTTCGAGCACGCCGCGAATGTCAATCCTAAGAATGTAGATGCGGCTATGTGGGGCGTAGCGAGCCTTCATTCCATGGGCGGAAACCCTGGGGGCCGCGATATAGCCTTGCTGGAGAAAGTCGTTCGGACTGAGCCGCAAAATACTCAAGCGTGGTACGTGCTCTCGCTGGCCCGCTTCGCGGCTGGCGACACGAATGGGCAGATGGAAGCGCTGGACCGCGTGATCGAGCTGGACCCCGCCCACGCTGGAGCGCGATTGGGGATGGGTATAGGCAAGGCGATTACGGGGGATCTCGATGGCGCGGCTATGGAATTGGTTGAAGCCGCCCGGGGAAATCGGAACGGGAATATGGCGTCGGTCCAGGGCTTCATCGCCTCGATGCAAGACGACAGCCGGGCGGTGAGCTATCTCGAAGAGGCCATGGCGGATCAAACCCTTCTGATGCGTTGGCAAACGCAAACCCAATTGGCCACACTCGCTATGGAAGAGGGGCGTTTCCAGGATGCCCGGATGCTTCTTGAGGACGCACGCGCCTTGAACCCCGCATCGGATACCGTGCGCTATTTGCATGGGCTAAGCCTGTATGGCTTGGACCTCCAGGCAGAAGCCCAAGTGGACTTTGACGCGGTCTCCGTGCGAGGCGGCGCTCACGCGACGGATGCACTCGTGCTCCTCGCCGACACGCAATTGGCGCTTAGCCAGTTGGATCTCGCGCATGGCACTATCGAGAAGGCTTTGTCGGCGGGGGCGGGAAGTGCACCCTACCACACAGTTCGAGGGCGTGTAGCCGCCGCGCGAAACGATCTCTCGACCGCGCGCAATGCGTTTAACCGAGCCATCAATCAGGACCGGGACTACGCGCCGGCCTGGCTGGAACGAGGGCTCTTGTT
Organism: Candidatus Hydrogenedentota bacterium; assembly: GCA_029937645.1. GTDB lineage: Bacteria > Hydrogenedentota > Hydrogenedentia > Hydrogenedentales > JAPYPO01. Next base: position 2,559 of record JAPYPO010000399.1, on the reverse strand, counting down.
CATTCGGAGGAATGCGGACAGCGAAGGGATTCGCGACTTGCAGCGCTATTTAGAGATCCTTGGCGACGATACGATTGGAACCAATGCTGAGGCCGTGCGGGCGCTCGTGAATCAGTTGCAGGGGTCAGAGGAAACGCCATCGGCTGGCGGGAGGATTGATTGATGAGAGCAGCCTTTTCAATTTTAGCGTTTGCGGCGATATTCTGCGCGGGATTGCCATCCCACGCGTGGGGCCCTAAGACGCAGGATTCCATTGTCTACACGTCCGCGCTCATTTTTTCGCGAGATACGACGACGCTGCTCCGGAACCTCATGCCCTACATCCGAGAGGGCGCGACGGTTTCGCCGAAAGAGGCTGAAACCTTTTTCTTTGGATACCGGACGAATCCTGTCGCGGCTATCGAGCGTGAAATGAATCTACTGCAAGCCGTTCGCTCGGATCGTATCGACCCCCACTATGCGTTCCGCCTCGGCGCTCTTGGCCAATTGGTCGCGGACACGACGGCGCCCATGAGAACGCTGAATCCCGTATTCCGGGATCGGTATTTTTCCGATGTAGACAGCCACGTCGCCCGCGCGAACTTTAAGGCGCAGCCGAGGCGGATCGTCGATCCCCGTGCCTATTTTAGCCGACTACGCGGGCAAGTTCAGGTTCAGGAAAATACGATCATCCGCGAGTATCAAGCCGGTCAGGGATTCGATGGACTTGCCAGCGCCGCACTCTCGGCAGACCTAAGCCGGTCGGTATCTGCGGTGTTGGATGTGTGGCATACGGTGCTCTCGCGGAATGTGTCGAGTGTCAATATCTCAACGGGAAATATGCAGAATTACGTCCTCGGATCCTTGGCGTTTTACTTGGACCAAGGAAATATGGCCGAGGTTTCGTCGGCGTATAATCGGATTCGCGCGCTAGGGATGAACTCGGTGGGGCTGCGCCAGAAAGTCGGCGATATGTTCTTTAACGCCGAAGTTTTCGACCGGGCCATGGAAGAATACGAAGCCGTGCTTCTGCTTGTGCCGGGTAGCCGCGAACTCTCCGAAAAGATGGCTCGATACTATGAGGAGGTCGGGCTCGAGGCGCTCGCACAGGATAATCTGGAAGCGTCTCGCGATGCGCTGCAATTGGCGTTGGATAAGAATAAGCTTCGTCCGGAAATCCCGCGCAAGCTCGGCGAGGTGAATAAGCTCATCATCGCTCGTGACGACCGGCTCGCGGCGACCCGCGAGGCGATTCGACTCGCAAAGGAACTCGAAACTCAGGCTAATCTGGAATCGGGTGTCTTGCGCTTCGCGGCGGCGATGGGACTGCTTGGGCAGGCAGAGGACCAGTACGCTCTGGTCACCGCCGAGTTCGCCGAGGAGGCGCGCGTCGCGGCGAGTGGCCGCGCTCGTATCTACACGAAAACGAACGCGTGGAACGCCAAGTTTCTGGAAAATGCGCAGACGCTGAGCGGCACTGGAACGCGGGACACGGCCCGCCGTTTGGCCGCCGAAACGCCTGGCCTTCACGAGGACGCTATGCGCGCCCTCCTGGCGGCTGAACTCAATAGCGCGTTGGAGCAATTGACGAACGACTTGGCCGAGGATTCTTTCCAAAACGATTAAGCTCGGACGGCGATGGTTATCTTGCGTCGCTGCGTCATCGTGATTCCTCCGTCAGTTACACACCAACTCAGCGGCAAATCACTCCGATTCCAACTGAGACGGAACACATCCGGCATGAGGGTTTCCGGTTGGGTCTGCCTCCCACCTTAGTTCCCCTATCTATTAGGTCGGCGTGTTGCACCGTGTCCGGATTCGGGTTGGGAAACAATGGGTGATTTGTTGACGCAAATCATGTTGAGTGTAGCTCTAAATTGAGTGAAAATGGCTGTGGACATTGAAGATGTTGAAACGGGATGGGTAGTATATATTTCGTATAATTAATAGATGGGTTCCCTTTAGCGCCCTCCTCCAGGGAGGGTCCAGACTACGGGCCTGCGAATCACCCACTATGTACCCTCGTGGCCTCCGTATGCGTTTCCGCAGACGACCGTGGAACGAGAAGACCTTGAAGTGCGTAAGGAGCAGCCGCAAAAGTTAGCCGCCGTCAGATAATAAACGGTGAATCAGCCAGTTTTGGTCGTTTCGGTACGACTCCTCGATTCGAGGGATGCCTGAGGCGATCGAGGGGTAGACATAGAGGGTTCCCTCACTGTAAACCAATGTTGAATAAATATAGTTTCGGATGTGGTAGAAGAAATTCTCAGAATCATGGGAGGATCTCATTCCTGAATAGATGAGGCTTTCACTTGGAAGATCCTTGAGGATCTCGTCCAACTTCGCTTCTCCGCGTCGGGTCACAAGATGCACAAAGCGGATGTTTTCCCGGGGCACGTCTTTCCAAGAGCTTGTAATGAAGGCCTCCCTTCGCATTGTTCCCTTATTGAGATCATTCTTGGACGAGACCTCCGCGCCTCTGATTATTATGTAAACAATTGCGTCGGAGGGCTTAAGTAGCAATTTGTGTAAACGGCGGAGTAAAAGTGCAGCGGGTGGCGGTGTAAAAGTGTAGCACCT
>JAPYPO010000398.1:2678-4082 GCA_029937645.1 Candidatus Hydrogenedentota bacterium | reverse complement strand
TAATCTGAGTTTCTTACACAATTTACCCACGGCACGGGGGTGGTAAGCTGTTAAGGAAGTCGTTCTCAAAAGACCACCCTCACCTTAATCCTCTCCCTGATGGAGAGGAAATAGCGAATTGGATCTTCGAAAGGAGTTCTACTCGATATAGAGACCCCTGGAGTGTGGAGGCATAGGGCCACAGTGTTAGCAAGAGGCTCAATTTCCACCGTGCGAGCTTCATGTCGCTCACCTCTCCCTCAGGGAGAGGATCAAGGTGAGGGTGGTTCCTTATGCCGTCTCTACAACCCCTGAAATTCCGTGTCCGCCCCCGCCGCAGATGGCGACGAGTCCGTACCGGCTTCCGCGTCTCTTCATCTCGTGAAGCAGGGTGACAAGCCGCATCGTGCCTGTCGCGCCGACAGGATGTCCGAGGGAAACGCCCGAACCGTTGACGTTGATCTTCGCATCGTAGTCTTCAGGCTTGATTCCCATCAGCTTTGCATCGGCCAATGCTTGAACAGCGAAGGCCTCCTGGATCTCGATCAGGTCGATCTGATCCATGGTGAGGCCTGCATTTTTGAGGGCTTTCTCAGCGGCGACCGGTACCGCGGGATAGGTCAGCATCGGGTTGTCCCCGGCGACGGCGGAGGATAGGAAGTAGCCGAGTGGAGTAACGCCGAGCTCTTTTGCCTTGCTTTCGGACATCAACACAATCGCCGCGGCGCCGTCGTTTTCGCTGGATGAATTTCCAGCCGTGCATACGCCATCGGGATAGACGGGGCGCAGCTTCGCCAGTTTTTCCAACTGCGTATCGCGCCGTGGCGTTTCGTCGGTGTCGAAGAGCGTCGGTTCACCTTTTTTTTGTGGGATAGAAATCGGAACAATTTCCTCGTTGAATTTGCCTCCGTCGATGGCCGCTATAGCGTTTTGGTGGCTTCGGTAAGCCCAGGCGTCGGTATCCTGTCGGGAGATATCCTCTCGCTTAGCCGCCTCGTCGGCCCACGTCATCATTGAATTCAACTCGCCGTAGCGTTCGATGGGCTGAGACATGACCCGGCCACGCTGGATCCGGTCGAACATAGGGATGCCCCACATGGGCATGGCGCCGTGGCCTCTAGGCATGAAGCCGAATTTCTCGTCCGTCTTTCCGCCGATGCCCCATTTGATGTCGCCGGGAAAGTACATTTCGGCCTGGCTCATGCTTTCCATACCCCCGCTAACGACAATATCCGCGTTGCCGACCTGAATCTTCATCGCGCCGAGCGCGACGCTATCGAGGCCCGAACAGCAGCGGCGATCGATACTGAATCCGGTGACGTGCTCGGGCCAGCCGGCTTCGAGGAGGGCCATCCGCGCTCCGTTGGAGCACTCGCCATTCTGGTAGGCCTGTCCCATGATGACTTCATCGACTTGCCCCGGATC
>JAPYPO010000398.1:0-2668 GCA_029937645.1 Candidatus Hydrogenedentota bacterium | reverse complement strand
GCTCCGTTGAGCGCGGCCGCAGCCAGCCGATAGACCGGCACTTCACGGAGCGAACCGCCGTATTTTCCAATTGGGGTGCGTATACCGCTTGCGATGACTGTGCGTTCCATTTTAGGCGTTTCTCCTATGCATCTTCTCCCGGCAAGGATGCTGCCTTGCCGGCGACGGATTGTGAGGGTCTGACGTATTCACGCGGCCTTACTCAATCTTTCTTGTCGGCCTCGGCTGTTGCCGCGTCAGATATTCGCTGGAGTTCCCCTTGCAAGAGGGACTCGACGGCGCTCCGAATGTGCGGCTGCATCTCACCCCATTCTTCGATAGAGTGTGTCAGCGTGGCCGGTTTACTCAGTTTTCGAATTAGCTGCAGTGCAGGGGGTGCCGTTTGACCTTCGCGTTCGCCTACGCCCCTCGATTGGCGGATAGCCACATATTCGGGGTTTTGCCCATTGGAATTCTTTGCATGCAAATCGGCACCCTGATCGAAGAGGAATTGAATTAGATTCGGATGACTAACATAGGCCGCGCCATGCAGTACCGTGTTACCGTTTGCATCCGTATCCGTAATCGATGCCCCAGAATCTAGCGCCGCTTGCACCGCCTCTATGCATTGTTCCTCGGTAACCGGACTATTGGCAAGCAGACGCCTGTACCCGGACGCGTAGAGTATTGCAGGTATCTTCGTCTCAGGCACCAACGTCGGGTCTGCGCCTTTCTCTACGAGCAATCGCATGGTCGTGGCATCGCCGGCGAGCGCTGCAAGCACGTAAGACGTCGAGCCAATCGGCCTCAACCTGGGCGCGAATCCGAAGCGCGTGGGGTTATCCTTGAGAAGCGCGTTGGGATCGGCACCGTATTCCAAGAGCGCTTTGATAATTCGTTTCCTATCATCCCGCAAACCGCCCATGTGGTACCACTCAGAATCTTTCGGTGCGTTTATACCCGCGACTCCGTCCAAAGCGGATTCCCAACTTCCACAGGCCCACAGCAGCGCGGTAAAACCGAGCTTATCGTAATTGGGATCGGCTCCACGCTCAAGTAACAGCTCGACGATATCCCCGTGCCCGCGCTGTACCGCGATTTGCAACACGCTGTAGCCGGGGTCGTTCTTGTTCTCTTCGGTGACGCCAGGCCGCAGATAGAGATTTGTCCCCATATACGTTGATGCGGCGTTTACATCGGCTCCTCTATCCAGCAATACCCTGGCGATTTCCGTTTCCCCGTTTCGAGCGGCGAACATCAGGGGCGTAAAGCCGAATGTCGTCTGCGCATGGATATCGGAACCCGCGTCTAAGAGTAGGAGAGCCAGCTCTGTATGGTTTTGTCCGATGGCCCACATGAGGGGGGTTTGGCTGCGGACGGGTTCGGTAACGTTGACCTCGGCGCCCGCTTCGAGGAGAACACGAACGATATCGATGCTGCCAAAATGAGAGGCGGTCATCAGCAGCGTCTCGCCGGTGAGCGTCGCGCCGTTCGCGTCTGCTCCGGCTTCCAGCAGCAGTTTTGTGATATCCGTGTTCCCATTCTCGCAGGCCAACCATATCGGATTGATGCCGAAGTCGTTGGTGGCATCCACCTGAGCGCCCGCTTCTAGGAGTAGGTGCGCGATTTCGAGATCGTTGGAATGCACGGCCCAGTGAAGCGCGGTGGCGCCATCGGCCTGTGGCGCGTTCACATCGGCATTGCCAGCAATTAACGCACGCACTTCCGACAGATCCCGGTTCTTGACCGCCTGAATAATGGGCGGGGGCTCTGCCACGCTGTGAGTGCTACTTAGAATGAAAACCACAATCAGCACGCAGTAGCGTGAAACAGTTCTGCGTACCATCACCGTGTACCTCCTGTTCATCATGAATAGTTCTGCCTCGCTGCGCTCGCGCGCGGTCTCCTGTTATTACCTACTGGTCGTATTGGATGCGGTAAACGGCGCCGACACGGTCGTCGGACACGAGTATCGATCCGTCGGGCAGGGTCACGAGGTCGACGGGTCGGCCCCAGGCGGGCTCGCCTTCGATCCAGCCCGTTGCGAAATCTTCGTAGGCGGTAGCCTTATTGCCCGCAACTTGGACTAAGGTTATGCGGTAGCCAATCCTGGGTTCGCGCGTGCTTGACCCGTGCTCCGCGATGAAGATGTTCTTCTTGTATTTATCGGGAAATGTGGATCCGGTGTAGAAGTGCATGCCGAGCGGGGCGACGTGGGCGCCCAGCTTCATTGCGGGACCGGCATAGTCGTTCGGGTCATGTCCCTCGCCGAATTCGGCGTCGAGCAGGTCCCCCTGATGCACAAAGGGGAAGCCGAAGTGTTGGCCTGACTTGGTAACTACGTTTAATTCGTCTGCGGGAATGTCGTCGCCCAAGCCGTCCGCGGCGTTATCCGTAAACCAAAGATCGCCGGTGTCGGGATGCCAATCGAAGCCCACGGTGTGGCGGATTCCGTTCGCGATAATTTCGCGGCCTGATCCGTCGAGATTAATGCGCGAGATGGTGCCGTAAATATCCTCCTCGGGGTCGCAAACGTTGCAGGGTGAGCCCACGGGTAAATACAACTTATCGTCCGGACCGAAGCCAATATACTTCCAGCCGTGCGTCTTTTCCGTCGGATAGCTTTCGCTGATCACCACGGGCTTCGGCGGGTTACTGAGGCGGCCTTCGATGTCGTCAAGCCGCAGCA
>JAPYPO010000397.1 GCA_029937645.1 Candidatus Hydrogenedentota bacterium | reverse complement strand
TTCCATGGCATTGCGGGCCAAGTTCACGAGCACTTGTTTCAATTGTGATACGTCGGCCGATACCCAGCATGACTCCACGGGGCAGTCGAGACGGGTCGCGTATCCGTCCGTCTTGTTGTATTCGAGGTCAACCAGCTCCCGCACTTCGAGCGCGAGATCGCGCACATCGAATATCTCCCGTTTCATCTTGGGCTCGCGTGCGAAGTCGAGGAAGCCGCCGACGATATCGTTGAGGTGGTCTGACTCGCGTAGGGCCATCGATTGCAGTTTTTTTTGGGTCGCGTCTTGCGTTCGGCCGTTCTGGAGTTCTTCGACCGCGCCCCGGATGACGGCTACGGGATTTCGGATTTCGTGGGCGAGTCCGGCGGCGAGTTCGCCGACGACTGCGAGGCGGTCTTGCTTTCGCATTTCCTGTCGCAACTGATCCATTTCGGTCAGATCGGTGAAGGTGACGATAATGCCGGTCAGGCTTCCATCTTTGCCCCACACCTGGTTGGTTGTTAAGCCGAGCAAGCGGGGCTTTGTGGCATCGCCGGGCACACGGAATTCGTAGCTGGTGAAGTCTTTTCCGGAGCGCAATACGGTGAGGACGGGGCACTCCCCCCCCACTTCGGCTGGGAGTACGTCTTCCACAGCGCGACCGACGGCGTAGTACTCAGGAATGCCGAGGATGGTTCCGGCCGCGCGGTTCTGCGATAGAACGATGCCGTGGCCGTCGGTGATGAGGAAGCCGCTGCTCATGTTGTCGAGGATGTCTTTTTGGAAGTTCTGAATTCGTTTCAGTTGCTGATTCCAATAGCCTGAGATGAAGGCGGTCAGGAAGAAGGAGAGGCATTGAACGAGGAAGTTATACCAGCTCTCGAGGCTATTGGCGTGGGTGGCTTCATCGGCTGGAAAGTAGAGTTGATAGAGCATGAATCCGGAGGCTAAGGCTGCAATTAGAAAGCCTTGGAAGAGACCTAAGAGCAAGACGGATTCGAGAACGACGATGACGAAAAGGAAGGTAAAGAAGCTGGCGGGGCCTCCGGAAAGGGCGACCGTGATCGCCACCACGGCGAAGTCGACTAAAACCTGAGCGCGGTGCTGTTGAGGACCGAAGGAGCCTTCGCGGTGGAGGCGGTGTAGGTACCAAATGCTGGTCGCGAGTACGAAGGCAAAGAGGAGCACGAGGTAGTAGTTGGGGGCCTCGTCGCCTTGTTTTGACCATATAAGCGCGACGCCGATGGTCACGAAAGAGAGCAGGCCTACTCGGGCGATTCCCACGTAGCTGAGCCAACGGTCCGGGCTTTCATATGCGGGGCGCAAGTCGTCCGATTTCACACCGGTATACCCATTCGTCTATTCGAGGTACGCTGGGCAGCGCGTGGAGGGAGCCCTAATTGGCACCGCCCTTTTCGATGAGGCGCTGGAGTCCCTCGGTGTTGCTGCTGCGTTTCATGGCGACGTCCATGGAAATCATGTTGCGCCGCATGAGACGGTAGAGGGATTGGTTCATGGTCATCATGCCTTCGCCGGCGCCGATCTCAATCATGGAGGGTATCTGCTCTAGTTTTTCCGAGCGTATGAGTGCACGGATTGCGGGATTGGGGATGAGGATTTCCATGGCGAGAACGCGCCCGCCGCCGTCGGACCTTGGGATGAGCTGCTGAACGCAGACCCCTTCGAGCACGAAGGAGAGCTGGGTGCGCACTTGGTCCTGCTGATTGGCGGGAAAGACATCGATGATACGGTTCATGGTTTGGAGGGCATCGTTGGTGTGGAGGGTCGCGAAGGCCAAATGGCCTGTTTCGGCTACGGATAAGGCCGACATGATGGTTTCTTGGTCGCGCATTTCGCCGATGAGTACGACATCGGGGTCTTGACGGAGAACGCGTTTAAGCGCTTCTTTGAAGGAATTGGTGTCGGCGTGGAGTTCGCGCTGATTAATGATACAGCGTTTGTGCCTGTGCAAGAACTCGATGGGGTCTTCTACGGTGATGATATGGAGCTGGCGTTCGTTGTTGATCTTGTCGATGATCGAAGCGAGGGTGGTGGATTTGCCGCTACCGGTGGGGCCACAGACGAGTACGAGGCCGTTGGGGCGGTCGGCGAAGTCGGCAATGGGCTTGGGGAGGCCCAGCTCACCGAAATTCTTTATATCGAATGGAATGGCCCGGAATGCGGCCACGACGGATCCGCGATCGCGGTAGACGTTAAGGCGGAAACGGCTCACGCCTTCGACGCCGAAGGAGAGATCGCACTCTTTGTGTTCTTCGAACTCGGCGACCTGATCTTCGTTCATGACGGTATAGATGATATCTTGGGTGTCTTCGGCCTTCAGGATTGGATAGCCCGGCATGGGGTCCACTTTTCCGTCCATCCGGACCATGGGCGGAGCGCCGACGACGATATGAACATCGCTGGCCCCCATTTCGATCATCTTGGTAAGTAGTACGCGAATGTCTATATCGACTGCGGCCATGCTGGAATCCCTCTTGGGAAACTGGTGGGGGTGATATTATTTGTCGATTGCGGTTACGCGCAGGACTTCTTCGATGGTGCTAATGCCTTTTGCGGCTTTGGCGAGAGCGTTCTGCCGAAGCGTTCTCATTCCGCACTCGATCGCGACATCTTTGAGTTGAGAGGATGAGGAGCGACCGAGGATCAGTTTTTCGAGTTCGGGATAGTTAGGCATGGCCTCGATGACGGCGGCCCGCCCTTTGTATCCGGTATCCTTGCATTTACTGCAGCCCCTTCCGCGCACGAATGTCGGTGTGTCGTCATAGGTGTCGGAGCGGTACTGAACACGTTCCAAGACTTCTTCGGTCACTTTAATGGGTTCTTTGCAATCGGCGCAGACGCGTCTCAAAAGACGCTGGGCCGCTGCGACGGCAACGGAGGATTGGATGAGAAATGGCTCTAGGTTCATATCGATCATGCGGGTAAATACGCTGGCGGCGTCGTTGGTATGCAAGGTGCTGAGGACCAAGTGACCGGTGAGGGCAGCTTTCACTGCTACGTCGGCAGTTTCTTCATCGCGAATCTCACCGACCATCACGATGTCGGGGTCTTGACGAAGAATCTGCCGGAGGGCGCTGGCAAAGGTCATGCCGATTTCGGCGTGTGTCTGCACCTGATTGACGCCGAATAGCTCGTACTCGACGGGGTCTTCGACGGTAACGAGGTTTTCTGATACCTGGTTTAATTTGTGGAGGGCACTGTACAAGGTGGTGGTTTTGCCTGAGCCGGTGGGTCCGGTCATGAGAATCATGCCGTAGGGCAAGGCGAGCGATTCGCGAAAGGCCTCCATGGGCTGGGCTTCGAATCCAAGTTTGTCGAGATCGAGCGTTAGCGAGCCTTTGTCGAGTACGCGCATCACGATCTTTTCGCCGTAGTAACAGGGAAGAATAGCCGTACGGAAATCGATCTCGCGGCCTTTGAACTTGATGCGGAATCGTCCGTCTTGAGGGAGCCGGTGCTCGGCGATATCCAGATTGGCCATGATCTTAATGCGCGAGACGAGAGCAGAGAAGACGTTCCGGGGTGGGGATTTTGTTTCTTCCAGCTTGCCGTCTACGCGGTAGCGAATGCGCACGACTTTCTCGAAGGGTTCGACGTGAATGTCGCTGGCGCCCAACTCGAGCGCGTTCATGAGGATAAGGTTGACGAGACGAATTACGGGCGCATCTTCTGCATCCGCTTTCATCTGAGAGATGTCGCTTACATCTTCCCCTTCTTCAACGTTCTCGACGGCATCGGGATCGGAGTTGCCTATTAATTCATCGTAGAGTTCGGCGCCTTTTTTGCCTGCGCCATAGTGTTTTTCAATGGTCTCTTGCAGCTCGGATTGGACGGCGACCACGGGTTCGATCTCGTAGCTTGTAAGCATGCGGAGGTCATCGAGGGCCATAATATTGAGGGGATCGGCCATGGCGAGCGTGAGGACGTCGCCTGTGACCGATACGGGAAGCATTTCGTATTGGCGTGCGAGGGTCTCGGGGACTTCGTCGAGGACTTCCTGTGGGATGTTGTAGTGGGCGACTCGGATATGAGGGATCCCGAGCTGCTCACTGAGTGTGACGACGAGATCTTCTTCGTCTAGGTACCCTTTGGAGACGAGCACGGAAG
>JAPYPO010000396.1 GCA_029937645.1 Candidatus Hydrogenedentota bacterium | reverse complement strand
ACGAATACTGGAGAATTACTTTCTTAACAGCGAAGCGAAGCAATCTCTTTTGGCAAGCGGACTTATGTTGAAGAGATTGCTTCGCTTCGCTCGCAATGACAATCTAGGTCGGGTCAACTATGAACCAATACACTAGGGATAAGTCCCGCCTCCCTTCCGGTAGGTTCCTTACGAAGATGAAGCTGCTGTAACCACCCAGGCGCTGAATGGGACTTATCCTTGCCGGATGGCGCCGCCCGGTTTTCATTTAGCGATTTGTACAGGCGCTAGTTGGTATCATGATTGTTTCCCATTAACAGTGTGGAGTTTGACGGTTGAATTTTCTGGAGACATTGAAGAAGCAGGTCATCATTCTAGACGGCGCAATGGGCACCATGACCCAAGCGTTGGATCTAAACGACAACGACTACGGCGGCGGAGATTTCAAGATGCTGGGGGACCTGCTTTCGTTTTCGAGGCCTGAAGCGATCGAGCAGATTCATGTGGACTACTTTCGGGCCGGCGCCAACATGGTCGAGACGAATACCTTCGGCGCGTCGCCCATGCGCCTGTCGGAATACCAGTTCGGCAACGCCGACTTATCGACTTTCGCGCCTATCCCCTACGGGTTGGATGTGCGGTCGGCCACCTACGAGGAACTGGCGTATGCGCTGAGCCGGCGCGGCGCAGAATTGGCCTGCGCCGCCAAGGAACGGTACGCTAAGGATCCGGATTACGATGGGCGTCCGTTATTCGTCGCCGGATCGATAGGGCCTTCAAATCGGGTCCTCTCCAAAACAGATGCCGATCTACAGGAATCCACGTTCGAAGCGATCGGCGAGAATTTTTGCTGCCAGATAGCCGGCCTCATTGATGGCGGGGCGGATGTCGTCCTATTCGAGACGCAGCAGGATATTCTGGAACTTAAGGCGGCGGTTCTCGGCGCGCTCAAAGCGATGAAGGAAAAGCAGACCCGTTTGCCGATCATAGCGCAGGTGTCGGTGGACCAGTTCTCGCGTATGCAGATTTTCCATACGGACATTCACGCAGCCCTGGTAACGGTGGCAGATATCGGCGTGGACGTGTTCGGTATCAATTGCAGCATCGGCCCCGATCTGATGGGGAAGACTGTTGAGAAAATGTCGCGCTTTTCGCCCTTGCCCATTTCGGTAGTACCGAACGCGGGCCTGCCTGTTTCGGAAGACGGGCAGACGGTTTACTCGTTCTCGCCGGAACGCTTTGCCGAGTATCAACACGAATTCGTAACAAAATTTGGCGCCAATATTGTGGGCGGCTGTTGTGGTACGTCGCCGGACCATATTCGCGCGCTGGCCGAGCGGGTTTCGGGCCTTGCGCCCGCCGCACGCGAGCCCGACAGGACGGTGTACCTCTCGGGGCCTCAAGAAGCGATCTCCCTGGATTCGAGCGATGCGCTTATCAAGATTGGGGAACGCCTCAACGTGCGCGGCTCGTTAAAGGTCAGGCAGGCGGTCGAAACGGAAGGCGATATCGATAACGACGTGTTGGAGGAGGTGGTCGAAGAGCAGATCGGTGGGCTGGGATTGAGCGTTATCGATGTGTGCATGGACTCGAATCTCGTCGATACGGTGACCACGCTGAAGCACGTCGTGCACACGCAGACGGCCGATTTCTCCGGCGCGATGAGCCTCGATTCTTTCGATGTGGAGGCGCTGTGCGAAGCCATCAAGGTTTATCCGGGACGGCCCATCGTGAATTCCATGTCGCTTGAGGAGGTCTCGCCGGGTGTTACCAAAATTGACGCGGTCTGCGAAGCCACGAACGCGCATGGCCCCGTGTATGTTGGTCTGTGTGCCGGACCGAAGGGCCCCGCGGCGACCCGGGAAGACAAGTGCGATTTGGCGAATCAGATCGTGGAGAACGCCGCAAAGCACGGCGTCACGCCGGGCCGCATACTCATCGATATGAATGTGTTTCCGCTGGGCTCGGAATCGGACCCCTCCATGAACTTCGCGCTGGAATCGCTCGAAGCGATACCGCTGATCAAGGCGATCCATCCCGATCTCAAGACGGTTTGCGGCGTCGGTAATTTGACGAACGGATTGGCAAAGAAACCGTATATGCGCAAGGTGCTGACCTCGGTGTGGCTGGATGAGGCCCGCAAACGCGGGTTGGACGCCGCCATTGTGAATCCGAACCACTACGTGTTCGTGGAGAATCTGGAGAAGAAGGACTACGAGTTGGCGCTTGACGCCATTTTGCGCCGTGACATGGAGGCCTTCGAGGAACTGGAGCGTATCGCCGTCGCGAAGACCGGCGTGACCGTCGAGAGGCGGACATCCTACGACGATCTCCCCGCCGAGGAAGCCATCGTCCGCAAGGTGATCGACGGCTACAAAGACCGTGTGAGCGGGCAGGTTGAAGTCGATGGGCATGAGTACACATACGCCGACACCATCGTGCTTCAGACGGTCGAGGTCGTGGCGACGCAGGAGCCCTTGGCGTTTATTAACGACTACCTCATGGTGGGCATGCAGGAGCTGGGCGACGGCTTCGCGCGGGGCGATGTATCGCTACCGCATTTGCTCAAATCCGCCGATGTGATGAAGCAAGTCATGGGGTTCCTGGAGGAATTTCTGCGCATCCGTTCCGGGGTGGACATCCACGACGAGATCGAATACAAAGGCGTCATCGTGCTGGGGACCGTCTACCAGGATGTCCATTCCATCGGAAAGGATCTCGCGAAGACGCTCTTCGAGAATTACGGATACCGGGTCATCGATCTCGGCGTCATGACGCCGCTGCAAGGTTATATCGACGCCGCCAAGGAGCATAACGCCGACGCGATCGGCATGTCGGCGCTGCTCGTCCAGACGTCGAACCACATGATCACCGTGTCGAAGATGATGCTGGAACAGGATATGCACGACACCCATGTGCTCATCGGCGGTGCGCCGGTGAGTGATCGGCATGCGGCCTACGTGGCCATGGCGGGCGAGGAGGACGAGGAAGCCATGCGCTCGAACGTCTTTTATTGCCCGACGGCAATGGACGGCGTGAATGTGATGAACGAGCTGGCCTCGTCCGAGCGTGTCCACGAAGTACTCGATCTTAACGTGAAGAAATTGCGCAGCCGTTTGAAACGGGCGCAGCAGAAAGCCCAGAAAGACGAAGAACTACTCCAAAACCTGCCGCGTAGGGTTATTTCCATGGAGTCGCGGCCCATCTTGACGAATCCGTGGATGAAACCGGAGCGGATCGACGTGGCGTTGACCGATTTTAGATCGTATATCGACAAACGTAATCTGTTCTCACTCAACTGGAAATTCGGCGGTGCGTCGAAGCGTAAGGCCCAGTCGATCCCGGATGACTATCTGGAAAACCTGTTTATCGAATGGACGGAGAAGGCGGGCCGCGAGGGCTGGCTCCTCCCCCAGGGCGTAATCGGCGTGTTTCCGTGCCGGGCGCAGGGCGACGACGTGATCGTGTATGACATTGACGACCGGGATCGTGAGCTGTGCCGGTTTTCGTTTACGACGGTGATCGGTTCAGGCCGCGAGGATACCGTGTGCGCGGCGCAGTATTTCCACCCAGAGGAATCAGGGCAGGTTGACGCCATCGGGATTCAGATTTCCTCGACCGGTCCGCAAATTGACGAACAGTTGGCTACGTTCAAGGAGGAAGGCGATTCGGAATCGGCGCTGTTCCTCCAGGGCCTGTCGGACCGTCTGGCCGAAGATATGGCGGAATATCTGCACAACACGATTAAGGCGCGGCTCGGATTTGACGGACAGAAAATTGGGACGCGATGGTCGCCTGGATATCCTGCGATAACGAATACGGAACACAATAAGGATATTGCGGGACTGCTGGGCGCACAGGAGAAAATCGGGATTACGATTACGGACGCTGGGGAGTTTTACCCCACGGGCTGCACGGGCGCAGTTATTTCATTCCACCCCGAGGCGCGATATAGCTAGCGGTGTGATTCATGCCGATGGGAGATAATGTCTTGTGGACGTCACTCAAGAAACTGAGCAAAAAAGGGACTTTTGGGCTTTTTGAAAAGTAGACACAAGCGAAGCGAGGTATGAGCGGAGACGTGTCTGTCCCTTTTCTTGCGGCGCACCCCCCCCACTGCGTGCCTATTCGTCTATGACA
>JAPYPO010000395.1 GCA_029937645.1 Candidatus Hydrogenedentota bacterium | reverse complement strand
CTGCGCAAGCGCTACGACGTGCATCAACTGTATCGGCGTGTGGCGGAGCAGGCCGCTGAGGTGATTCAGCTTGATAAGCTGCTCACCAACGTGGCTGCGGACATCCAGGAAACCATTGGCGTCCGTTCGATCCGAGTCCTTCTTATAGACGAGAACGACTCCGCTGCGCTCCGGACAGAATTCACGACGACCCCCGACGATACGGACTCGGTATACCCGGACCAGGCAACGCTCATCGCCTATCTCCGGCGCAAGCAAGAGCCGGTGTTGCTCGAAAAGTTGCTTCACGATTCTCCCGACGTGCCGACCGTCCGGGTCGCGCAACATCTGGCGGAGATGGACGCCTATTTCTGCCTACCCCTGAAGACGGGAGATGGCCTCGTCGGCGTCATGACGCTTGGGCAGAAGAACTCGCGCGACCCGTATACCGCCGATGAGGTGGCCGCCTTTCACGCCCTCGCCGGGCCCCTGGGCACTGCCATCGACAACGCGCGCCTCTATCAAGAAGTGGAGAGCATCAATTTGCATCTTTCCCGCGTGTTCGCCCAGATGCGCGAGGGGGTCATCGCGGTGGACAACAAAGGCAAGATGACAACCGTCAACGAAGCGGCCATGAAAATTATGGGCCGGGTGCCATCGGGTGCTTCGCTTGACTTGCTGACCCCGGAGATCGCGGAAGTTCTCGATAACACGCTCCGTGACGAGCGCCCCATTAGCGATTTCGAGACGACGATTCAAGGGCCGGAGGGCGAATCCGTTCCGGTAATCATGTCAAGTTCCTGTCTGAGGAATTCCAAGGACGAAACGACGGGCGCGGTCGCGCTCCTCTACGATCTTTCGCCGCTGAAGCGCCTTGAAGACAAGGTCATGCGGGCTGACCGCCTTTCCTCGATTGGCACGCTCGCGGCGGGCATGGCGCACGAGATTAAGAACCCTCTCGTCTCGATAAAAACCTTTAGCCAGTTGCTCCCGGCTCGGCACGCCGACCCGGAATTCCGCGCGACCTTTCATGAAATAGTCCCGCAGGAAGTGGATAGAATCGACACCATCGTTTCGCGGCTGTTGGATTTCGCACGGCCCCGTCCGGTCGAATTCGAATCGCTCGATGTTGCGCCAATTATTGATGATGTGCTCGCTTTGGTGGATAATCAGACCTACCAGGAGAACATCAAGGTCAGTACAAAATTTCCGGTGGACGGGATGCTTGTTCACGGAGATGACCAGCAGATTCACCAAGTCTTCTTGAACCTGGTATTGAATGCCATCGAGGCCATGAAAGGTAGTGGCGGAGGCCATTTGTCACTCATGGCCGTACCCGGGCACATGTTGGTCCGGAAGAATGGGATGCGGACACCGTCTCAGATGGAATGCATTAAGATTACGGTAACGGATACCGGCAGCGGGATCCCGCGCGATCGCATCCCCGAACTGTTCACCCCATTCTTCACGACGAAGGATGAAGGGTCTGGTTTGGGGCTGGCGGTGGTACACGGGATCGTGACGGAGCACGGTGGCGAAATCGATGTGACGAGCGATCTCAATCGAGGGACTACGTTTACCATATCGTTGCCCGTCACGCCGAACTTGGCCACCGCGAAAACCGAGTAGCCTCAACCGAAACCAAGGCGTAGTAGAGAGCGGAATCGGAATTCATGAAGGTAATCTTAGCACTGGCTGAAGACCGGGCGATCTGCGAATCGTTGCGCGCGTCTCTGCCGAAAACCGATCTCCTTCTGTTCGAGGGAAGCGTCGAGGAAGGGTTGCGCCGCCTCATCACGATTGATGCGGATGCCATCATCCTCGACGATGCGCCACACCTCGGGTTGGATGCGTTACGCCGGTTGGCTGAAGAGGCTCCAGAAATTCCCATCGCTGCGCTGTCGGCGCGGGGCGACCCGGAAACAAAAGCCTCCTACACCATGGCCGGGGCGCGCGTTTGCATCATAAAACCTTTCGAATGTGAAGAGCTTGGCCGCGCGTTGGATGAATGCCTGGGCAATCGCGCCGAAACACCGCCTCCGCCCGCGCGAGGCATCGCACTCGCCCAACAGCCACCAGCCATCGCCCAGCACCAGATGGCGCTTCGCTGGATGAGCCGGAACACGGCGCACCTGGAAGATCCGGCGCGTCTGTCTCAAGGCCTAGTGGATGCCGTACTCGATATTTTTGATTCCGCCCGCGCCACCGTGCTTCTACAGACCAACGGCTCCGTCCGAAGTGTCGCGAGCCACGGGCTCCCACAGTCGGTCGTTCACCCCCTTCGCCTTACCTTCTCCACCGGTTTGATGCGGTGGCTGGAAGAAAACGCCTGCCTCTTCGACCGGCGTGCCAACCCGGATGCCGGAGACGCCACGAAGGAAATGGGCATCTTGGGCGCACGCCTCGCAGCGCCACTCTTCAGCGGAGGGCGCGTGTGTGGCGCCGTCACCGTTGGCGAGAAGGCTTCGGGCGCAGGATACACGGCCGAGGAACGCGATCTGTTGACCGTGATGGCACGCTGCGCTTCGTCGTGCTTCGAAAAGGCCCGGCAATATCACGACACATCGCGCCAGCAGAACCGCCTGGATAGGGTGCTGGCGAATTTGACGGCTGGCGTGGTTACGGTGAGTACCGACAAGACTATTTCGATGATGAACAAGAGCGCCGAGCGCATCCTCCAACTGCGCGCGCTTGATGTCCTCGGGAAGAGCATTCAAAAGCTGGGTTCGGGCTTCGCCAATTGCGTGTTGCGCACCATGGCCGACGGGAAGCCCTGCATGCGCCAGCAGGTCCGCGACGTGGCGATCAATGCGACCCTCGGCCTGAGCGTGACGCCGCTCGGTACGGAAGGCGCGGTCGCTATTTTCAGTGTGATTCCTGAGGAACAGGCCGAAATCGAGGATGTTACCTATTCGCCGATATGGGAGTTCCTGGCGTCGCGCGTCGCGCAGGAAATCAAGAACCCGATGGTGGCGATCAATACCTTCGCTCAGTTGCTCCCACGAAAACATGACTCGGTCGACTTTCGCGAAGATTTTTCGAAGGTGGTCCTGAGCGAAGTGGCCCGCATCAACGATGTCGTAGAAATCCTATTTGAGTTCGCCCGCCATCCTCGGCTGGCCATGCAGAAGAGTGACCTCAACCGAACGGTCGCCCATGTTCTCGATACCTTCGACGACGAATTGCAAAAGCGTTCGATCAAGGTCAAGACCGCCTTCGGCGATTCCCTTGCCGACGTGAACCTCGATCTCCCGATGTTCGAGAAGGCGGTCGAGAATGTCGTGCGCAACTCCCTCGAGGCGATGAAGGAGGGCGGCACCCTCACGGTAACCACGAAGGATAAGGACGGGGCCTGCGAATTGATCGTCTCGGATACGGGCCCTGGGATCGCCGAACAGGACGCGCCCCATGTCTTCAGTCCCTTTTTCAGCACGAAAGAAAAAGGCATGGGGTTGGGGTTGACGTTGGCCGGACGCATCATGGCGCAACACGACGGCGCATTGGAGTTGCTAAACGGCAATCAAGAAGGGGGCGCCTTCGCCTTCCATTTTCCGCAAGCCGAAACGAACGGCGCGAAATCCTCTTAATTCTGTAAACCCCATCAAGAAAACGAAAACATGCAGACCGTACTGGCCATAGACGATGAGCCGAGCGTCCGTCAATCCTACGAGCTGATTCTCGGACAGGATTACCATGTCTTGACGGCGGAGGATGGCCGGTCAGGGCTCGATACGCTGAACGAGAAGCACGTCGACATCGTCCTTCTCGACTTAACCATGCCCGGCCTCTCCGGGGAAGAGGTGTTGGGCGAACTCCAGGCGGTCGGTAACCCCGTTCCCGTCATCGTCGTGACGGCCTCCAATTCAGTAACCTCCGCCGTCGAGGCCATGAAGCTCGGCGCACGCGAATACATCATAAAACCCTTCGATGTCGATGACCTGGCGATCAATGTGGAGCGTATCCTCCGTAGCGAGCGGGAAAAACGAGAGCTCGCCGTGTTGAGGGAATCCGATCTCGCCGCCTTCGATTCGCTCATTGGTTCCGCACCCGTCTTCATGGAGGCGCTCGCCAAGGCCCGCCAATCGATGGGGGTGGACTCGACGGTTCTCATCACCGGCGAAAGTGGCACCGGCAAGGATGTCCT
>JAPYPO010000394.1 GCA_029937645.1 Candidatus Hydrogenedentota bacterium | reverse complement strand
GACACCTAGATCAGGAAATCCTAGGATATAGCACAATTAGATGCGTTTGCCCTGCGTCGGCAAGGCAAATTGACTTGATGGTCTTTGTATGATACCCTTGCGTTCTGTAACTCAAGTGGAAGCGCCAGCTTCTCACCTTGGGGCCCGTTTTATCGGAGCTGCCGGGGTCGCTATGCGGGTAGAATTGTGTCTTTTCGCGGCGGAGCCCTGGTGCTTCCGCCGCTTTTTTTGTTTTCCGGCGTATCAATCTCGAACGCATCGGGAGGCGTTATGGGCGGCTTCATCGCACACGGCGTTTGCGCCAGGAATAGGAGGTACTACTAATAGCAAGGCCACAGGAAGATAAGACGCGTATCAACGAAATGATACGCGCGCGGCAAATCCGGATTATCGGCGATGACGGCGAGCAGCTCGGCATCATGAGGCCCGAAGACGCCCAAAAAGAGGCGGATGAAAAAGGCCTCGACCTCGTGGAAGTCGCTCCGAAAGCGGACCCGCCCGTATGCCGAATTATGGACTACGGCAAGTACCGCTACCAGATGAGTAAGCGGATCAAGGAATCCAAGAAAAATCAGCACACCGTAACGGTCAAGGAAATTAAGTACCGCCCCAAGATTTCGGATCATGATTTCGATTTTAAGACGAATCATGTGCGCGAGTTTCTTGTGGCGGGCCATAAAGTAAAAATAACGATCATGTTTCGGGGCCGCGAGTTGGCCCACCCGGAATTTGGTCGGGAGTTGTTGGTGCGCGTGATTGGGGATGTCCAAGACATATGTCAGGAAGTCTCCAACGTGGCGTACACGCGTATGGAAGGTCGAAATATGAGTTTGGTCTTGTCGCCTGCGAAGTAGCGATCTGGGCTTCAGCCCGTTTTACAAACACTGTTCTGTATCGAGGGAGATACCGTTATGCCTAAAATGAAAACACGGAAATGCGCCGCGAAGCGCTTTCGGACGACCAAGAGCGGAAAATTCAAACGCGCCAAAGCATTCGGTGCCCATTTGCTCTCGGGGAAAAGCCCCAAACGCCGCCGAGGCTTCCGCAAGTCCGCCCTGATCGGTGCTTCCGATCAAAGGCGTGTGAAAGCGATGTTGCCCTATAGCTAGAGGGAACACGCCCGTTATTTGAAACCCAACGCCCCGCTCGATGGGGCTGAATATAAGAGGGATTGAATCATGCCAAGAGCTACCGCTTCCCCGTCGTCGCGCAATCGCCGCAGGAAAGTCCTTAAACTTGCCAAAGGGTACCGGGGCAGTCGCCATCGCCTGTTGAAAACCGCGAAACAGGCCGTGGACCACTCGGCGAAGTACGCCTACCGCGACCGCAAGGTACGCAAGCGCGACTTCCGCCGCCTGTGGATTGTCCGTATCAACGCGGCCACCCGTGCCAATGGAATAACCTACAGCCGTTTCATGCAGGGCTTGAAGCTGGCGAATATCGATGTCAACCGCAAGATGCTTGCGGACATCGCGGCGACGGACGAAGCGCGATTTACCCAGTTGGTGGAAATCGTGAAGTCCAAGCTCGAAGCCGCCGCCTAATCATGCAAATTGTGCCCGCGGTTGATATTCGTGGGGGCCTATGCGTCAATCTTGTTCAAGGCGATTACGCTCAAGAGACGGTTTTCTCAGACGATCCCGTAAGCCAGGCCATCCAATGGCATGAGCAAGGGGGAGCGCTTGTCCACATCGTAGATCTTGATGGGGCGAAGGCGGGTCGCTGTTGCATCTTGGAGCAACTCAAGGCCTTATGCACCCAGGGTGTTCCCTACGAGGTCGGCGGCGGCATCCGCGGCATGGAGACCGTCGAGACCATTCTCGGCGCAGGCGCTGAACGCATTATTCTCGGCACGGCCGCCCATGCCGATGCGGATTTTCTTCGAGAGGCCTGTTCGTCTTATCCCGGAAAAATCGCCGTTGGAATTGACGCAAAAGCCGGCAAGGTCGCACTGAGCGCGTGGCTCGAAGTCACCTC
This sequence comes from Candidatus Hydrogenedentota bacterium, assembly GCA_029937645.1. GTDB lineage: Bacteria > Hydrogenedentota > Hydrogenedentia > Hydrogenedentales > JAPYPO01. The sequence goes on along the minus strand of JAPYPO010000394.1, from coordinate 2,152 downwards.
AACGGAGGCCGTAGACTTTGCGAAAACAGTCGAAGATTCCGGCGCGGCCCGTATTATCTATACGGACATCCTCAGCGACGGCGGCATGAATGGCCCGAACTTGGATGCGACCCAAGCGGTGGCCGAATCGGTCAATATCCCCGTGACCGCATCCGGTGGCATGTCCTCTATCGACGATGTCCACGCCGTCGCGCGGCTCGAATCGACCGGAGTAGACGAAGTGATTATTGGCCGGGCTCTCTATGTAGAAGCCTTCAGCCTTGGCGAGGCCATTGCCGCCGCCGAATCTATCCCCACTGCGTAGGCGGAAGACTCTCGAAAAACCATGGATCACACTTTTGAAAACGTTGCGATTATCGGCGTGGGGCTCCTAGGAGGTTCGCTGGGCCTTGCCCTAAAACAACGGGGGCTCGCGGCGCGAATCTACGGCGTTGGCCGCAACGAAAATTCGCTCGATACCGCATTGAATCTCGGCGCGATTGACGAGGCATCTCTCGATATCGTCGCCGCCGTGAAAGACGCCGATTTAGTCGTCCTCTGCACACCTGCGGCTGCGGTGCCCGGGCAAATGGATACCGTCCGCGAAGCGTGCCGCGCCGACGCCGTGGTAACGGATGTCGCCAGTACGAAGCAGTGCATTTGCGAACACGCAAGCGCCACCTGGCCCACGCCCCGGCGATTTGTGGGTAGCCATCCCATGGCGGGCTCCGAAAAATTTGGCCCCGGCCATGCCAATGCGGGACTTTTCGATGGCGCCGTTACGTTTGTTGAGCGCGGCGAAACGGTGGACTTGGACGCGTACGAGACCGCCATTCGTTTGTGGGAAAGCGTCGGCTCCACCGTGGTGGGAATCGAACCCGGGCAGCACGACGAAATGGTCGCCCGCACCAGCCATGTGCCGCACATTGTGGCATCGGCCATCGCGCAACTCGTCGGCGAAGGAAAAGAGTCGGGGCATTTCATCGGCAATGGATTTCGCGACGCGACTCGCATCGCGGAAGGGCGGCCTGAATTGTGGCGCGACATCTGCCTGACGAACCCTACGGCTATCGAAGCGGCCCTAGCGGATCTGATCGAGCGGCTTGAATCGGTTCGTCAGGGCGTAGCCGAGGAAAACGGCGGCCAGCTTGAGTCGTTTTTCGCCGAAGGCGTCCGCGCACGCCGGGAACTGCTCGATTCATGAAGGGCCTCTTCGTGACGATGGAGGGGGTCGAAGGTTCGGGAAAATCCACACAGATTGCCCTGCTTAAGGATTACCTGCAAACCAAAGGGCGGAGCGTAGACGTGACGCGGGAACCGGGAGGCACGCCCATTGGCGAAGCCGTCCGAACGGTTCTGTTGGATCCCGCGAACGACGCGATGGATTCCATGGCCGAGTTGCTGCTCTACGAAGCGGCCCGCGCACAGCACGTCGCCCAGATCATTCGCCCAGCGCTCGGCCGCGGCGCCATCGTCATCTGTGATCGGTTCAGCGATTCAACGACGGCCTATCAAGGCGCGGGGCGCGGCTTGTCGAAGGAGGACATGGATCGCTTGCATGGGCTGGCCACACGAGGACTGGTTCCCGATCTCACCATTCTTATCGACTTGCCTGTTGCAGAGGGGCTGGCGCGGGCGAAGCGCTATCGCGACGCGGACCGCATCGAGCTAGAGCCGGAAGAATTTCACGAGCGCGTCCGCCAAGCCTTTCTAAGGCTGGCGAAGGACGAACCGGACCGGGTCAAGATTGTGGATGGACTGCTGCCCATGGACAAAGTAGCGGAAGAAATCCGGTCACACACCGAGGCTATACTTTCGCGTTCCGCATATGCGTAATCTCAGCAGCCAGGGTCATGCCGCAACGATGTGGACCTCTCCGGAAACGATTACGCATTGGCAGGCAAGGCGCTGCCCTTCATCCAAGTCCATATCTACTTCTTTGTCATTTCTCGGGGCAAGGTTGTCTGACCCTTTGGGCACCGTCACAATACAGGTGCCGCAGAGGCCATCTTGACACCCGAAGGGCACACCCATTTCTTCGCAGCACGCAAGAATTTTTTCGCCATCGGCCACCGTCACCGATCGCCCTTCAAAACAGACCGTCGCCATTTGCAGTATTCCTTTTAACCGAGATTACCCATATGGACCCGTCGGCGACCGGAGCCAATGAGAT
>JAPYPO010000393.1 GCA_029937645.1 Candidatus Hydrogenedentota bacterium | reverse complement strand
CCCCTTTCTTATCCCAATTTCCCGCGAAGCGGGTTCTGACTCGCAATGACAGATAACGTGGTTTTTCTGAGTGAGCATACGTTGGCATCTTTATGGACCAATACACTAGCATCATAAGGATCTACTCGGATCGAAGGGCTACGATGGAATGAAAAAGCAATTACTTCTCGAGTGTCTTGAGAAGGTCAAAAAGCTGCGCCGCGGCGAGGTCTGTGAGCTAACCGTTGAGGGCGCGGGTGTGCTGCGGGCTTTCGTCGAAGCGCGCCGCAAGGTAGCGAACGTGTCAGACGGCGAGCGGCAGCTTCAACAAAAAGTCGAGCGTGTCCTTGATACGTGGGGCAGCCAAAAGGATGCCGGAACGCCTCAGCGTCGACCTGAGACGAAATCCCAGTCGCCGCACACCCGAACGCAGTTGACGCTCCGCACCGCTATTGACAAGCTCAAGCGAGGCCAGTGGGGCGAAGTCAGCCCGGATGACCTCCAGCTTCTCCGCGGCACCCAGACCGCGCTGACCAATGATTCGGCGGCACAAAACAAACAATCGGATCGCCTTCTCAACCTGCTCACCACGGTGCTTGATCGATACGACGCGTGGCTATCCGAGCAAGAGGCTGCTCCCCTGGGCACGGCTGAGCCCGCAGATGGTTCGTCCGAGACGGCATCCGTTTTCTCCGAAACCGAAGCGGCGGATGGGGAACCACCCGCCAAAGAAGTCGTCGTTGTCAATCACCTCGACGCGGGCAAGGCCTTTTCAGACGGCACCCCCGGCCACAAGACCATGATCGCGGATATCGATGTAGATACCTACGTAAAAGTGTTTAATTTCGAGGGCGAAACGGAGTTGAAAGGCGATGTGCCCGGCGATGTCTTGATCAACGTCTCCGGAGGCGGGATAAAGGTTGTTGGATTTATTTCCGGACATATCGTTGCTGAGGGCGATATCGTGGTCGAGGGCAATCTTCAAGGCGGAATGCTCGTTTCGAACGACGGCACCGTGACGGTTGACCGCATCCTCCTTGGATCCACTGTCGTCAGCAAACGCCATGACGTCGTTACCCGGCACGTCGAGGCGCCGAAGACCCTCTTTGCGTGGGGCCGCGTCGAGATTTCGGGGCCCGTCCTCGGCGGCGTTATATATGGGGCGCAGGTCGAGATTGAAGGGAAAGTAACCTCAGGTGAAATTCATGTGTGCGGCCGCCTCAAGGCGCTTGCGTTTGAAAAGGGGCGGCGGGGCGCGCCCATCATCTGCCTGTGTGGCACGTTGACATGCGAGAATTACGGGCGATTTTTGGACGGAGAAATGAGCGATAAACGGCGGAACGTGGATCAGCTTGCGGCCCAAATCGAGAGTCTGGAACGGCTCCACCGTTTCGCCCGGCGAATGGCGAACGATTGTTACCGGACCGCCGTATTCTATTTACTCGGAGGGGTCGAGGGCGCGTCGGGCGCGATGAATCTTCAGGGGCTTCAAACCAAGTCGGCCAATATCAAACAAATCATCGCCATCGCGGAGGGCGTAGGCAAGTATTTTCATGTGGTTTTTGAAGATGATGGAACGCGCGACACACCCCAGCTTGGCGCGTTCGTGGAGGAAAACCTTGGATCGTTGACCTTTACCGAAGACGAAGTGAAAGTTCTTCCCTCTGAATTTGGCGCGGTGCATATTCGCTATCTACTGGATCGCTGCGCCGAGCTTCGCGCCATGATCACCCGCCTCCACGGAGACCACAAAAAGGAACGTGGCCCGGGCTTTCTAAAGGATACGTACCAGAAGAATGTGAGCGAATGGCGCGCATCTCTGGGTGATACCGACCGCGAGATTAATGAAATGATCAGTCGTTCCGGCATTGACGAGGATGTGCTGGAAGTCATGCATAACGACCCGGGCCAGCTCCCCGATGTGCTGGATAAGAATTTGGAGGAGCAATCGGCGAGCGATCTTCAATCGGACCGCCAGCGGGCCAAGTCGCCTCTTATTCAGCTCCTCAAGCGCTCGGCCGACCGGCATCGCAAGAGCATGGTCCAGGGCGCTGAGAACGCCGAGAATGCTGAACGCGATTATGCCGATCTGCGCAAAGCGCTCGCCGCGGATTCCGTGGTCCTCTACGGCGACATGCTGCCCGGCACTTGCGAGGTTCGAGCGCGGCGCTACGATCCCGAGGTGGTCATCACGTCGAACCCCGATAAGCGTAGCGGGTTCGATACCGGTATGGCGGAAGTGATTGTTGTCGCCGACGAAATAAGTACGGACACCACGTTTCGGCTGAATGGAAATATGATTCAGCGTGTGGTCTGACGTCGAGTGACGAGCGCGGCGATGCCTCCGGATGTCCAGAGGGCAACGCTGACGAGCACCACCTCGGAGCCAATCGCGGCGGCAAGGACATCGTAGGGTATGCCCTCGACCGCGTTCATGATGCCGGCTTGGGTGACGTGGGGTAGCCCGGTGGCGGGGGGCGTGACGGGAACGAAGCTGACGATGGCCAGGGCGCACTTGGCGACGGCGGCTAAGCTAAAGCTCACGGCGTATCCGAATCCCCGGAATAGAAGGCATACCGCCAGGAGGTCGGTGCATTTGGTCACGACGGTGATCACGGCCATGACCGGCAGCCGTTTTGAAAATGAGAATATCTCGCCGCTGATGGCCGCGAAGAGCATGGCGAAGCGGTGGGGCCAGGATCCGCCTTTGAGCCGCTCGGCGATTCGGAGAAATAGTTGGCGGTGGGTGAGAAGGTAGACGCCGAGTAGAAATGCGGCCACGACTGCCATAAGAATCGCAAGGTAGACCTGCGCGGAAAACACTCGGATCGCGGCAAGGCCGTAAAGGCCGAGCACGAGGGTCACGGCGATTTCCAGGAGGCGGTCGAACATAATCCACGCGCCGATCTTCGGCGTACGATGCTTCTTTAAGACCAGAGGCGAGAACTCGCCAAGACGTCCGGGCGACCACTCGGCGGATACTTTCGAGAGAAAATAGATCCCTGCCGCGTTGTGCCCGTGGCCCAGGGCATAGCGCCACTTGAGCGCCCGCGCCCACCCGCCCACAAAAATAATCAGGAATGCGCCGGTGATTCGCAACGGGTCTGCGCCAAGGAGGCGTTCCCCCACTTCGCGCCAGCCGAGCCACCAGACAAGGGCAAGGTAGATGGCAATTCCTAATACGAAGGCGTAGCGCCTGAAGTTCCGCTTGGGCACTTGCATGGAGGGCTCAGCGGTGGTGTCGTTGGATTTCATGGCCTCCTATTTCCGAGTAGGTACAGTGGCGAACCGCGTCCCTCAGACGCTATGGGAGTCGATCCGCATAGGCCGCGCACTCTCGCTTGCTGAGAAACTTCTCATGGGGTTTCGCCCGCGCAAAATTCGAGCGTGGGCCTCAAGAATAACAGACCCCAGCTCAGATATCTCCCGACCGAGCGTATACAGCGAATGAAAATAGACTCGAAAGTCCGACGCCCAATGGCTCGTGAGCCGCTGAGGGATTTGATCGAAATTACTTTGCCAAGTTCGATGGCGGAGCTGGTCTTAGTTCGGAAGCGATAGGCGTGCTAGAGGTCTTTGCTTTGCGCTTAACCAACATCCCCCTTGATCCCCCTTCAAACTTCAAAGGGGGAGTATCGTCGCCATGTTAGCGACTTTGTTTTGAGCGGGTTCCTTAGGACTGGATCGGCCCGCGCGATATTGGGGACGCCCTGTCTGCATTCCCACAGGGGGGCGTGGGAACGAGGGGCGCTTGATGGAGTGGCGGAATCGCTTCTATCGCTCTACGCGGTAGTCAACACTTTCGTGTCCGTCGGCGCATCGGCGAAAAACGTCTCTTCCTTGAACACGATGGCCTGAAGGGGGTCGAGGCCGAGGAGCGCGAGGATCTCCTTCGGCTTTGCGACTTTTTCGTTTGCGATCTTTGTTACGAAGCGAAGGATTGCGCCCTCTTCTGACCCCGATCGCACTTCCAACTCGGCGATCATGGGGCGAATATCGACGCAGACAATCGGACGGCCCCGGTTGCGACGGCCCTTTCCCTTTGCTTTACCCTTGCGCTCGACGACGACTTCGTCCGCCGCCATGATTTCCCGGATCCGGGTGGCCAACGCTTCGCGATTTGCCTTCGATAGGTGCAACGAGTACGAGAAC
>JAPYPO010000392.1 GCA_029937645.1 Candidatus Hydrogenedentota bacterium | reverse complement strand
CTGCACTTCTCGACCGCCCTTTTGCTGCTACACTTCTAAACCGCCGTTTACACATACTTTTGGAGAATGGTCATGCCTGTTTACCGCTATGTTGCGACCGCGAATGAACCAGAACCGATACGCGAATCAGGCACGATTCTCGCCACGGACGAGGAGAACGCCCGCGAGAAGTTAACCGCCATCGGCCTTAGCATTTGCAGCTTCAGAGAGCTTCGCGGGTTGAAGGGTTTCCTATGTCGGCTCTTTCCTGACATTCGGTAACACCTGGCCGTTGCGGGGCATATGAATACAGGAGCGTGATTCCGGTTACCTGCAATCAGCGCAACTGTAACGATTGCCCCCATCCGCTGTAGTTCTAGGGGCTACAGGATAGTGCGATCAACGCTGGAGGCAGTGTGCGACGATGAAATTTCCCCGTTCCAAAGTTCTTGCCGTTGCCCTTATCGGCCTTTGCGCAACCAGCACCCTGACCGGATGTGACATCGGCAGTGGGATACCCGTAGGCCCTGCTGCCGTCCAGATTTATGCCGGAGAATTCGCGTTAGGCAAAGATGGGATCCCGTTGAATTTTGAGTTGGGCGACGCGCTGGTCGGCGTCGTTCCCCTCTGTGAAGTGATCTCTGCTTCCGAGTTTGACACGATCTTGCGTGAAGAAGTCGATTCCTCGATAAGCGAGCTGGTCCAAGTCACCGAGGTCATCCTTACCTCCATCGCCCTGCGCTTTCCCAATGGTATTCCCACCGGCGCAGACACCCTCACGCTCCTAGCCATGCCGGCCGAAGCTGGGCTCTCTTCCCTCGGTGCGCCCCTCCGAATCGGGTCTACCGATTTTTCAACCGTTGAAAACGGCGGAGTCGAAATTCTTGCCGAGACCGAACTCGACCTCCTGCCCCTTCTTGAAAGCGGTGAAGGCGATGAGAGCGGACAATGCCCCCTGCTGTTGATCGTGCTGGACCCATTTACAGCGGACGAAAGCATCCTGATTGAAGCCACCTTAAACGCCGATGCCTACGGCGAAGCCAGCCTGGGATTCGCAGGCAATACGGCGGTTGGGCTTTTGGGGGCTGGGTCTTAGCCCGGACAACTCGGCACGCTAGGGCGCAACTTTTATCAACCCAGTCAGTTCCGGCAGCCACAACGAAATCTGGGGCACATACGTAATCAGCATTAACGCGGCCGCCATCGCAAAGAAAAATGGAATCAATGGCCCCGTCACCTTCGCTATGGTGGTCTTCCCGACGCCACACCCCACAAACAAACACGTCCCGACCGGTGGCGTGCACAAACCGATGCACAAATTCGCAATCATCATGATCCCAAAATGCACCGGGTTCATACCTAAATTTTCGACGACGGGAAGGAATATCGGCGTAAATATAAGAATCGCAGGCACCATGTCCATAAACGTGCCCACAAATAGGAGCAGCATGTTTATCAACAGGAAAATAACGTACTTGTTTTCCGACACGGTCAGTAGTGCGGCACTGACCGCCTTTGGTACCCCTTCGATGGCCAAAATCCATGACATAGATGAGGAAACACCGATTAAGAGCATCACCACCGATGTCGTGATCCCGCTTTCCAGCAGAATTTTCGGCAATTGATACAGCTTCACTTCGCGATAAACCATCACGGATAAGATAAACGAATACACGACCGCAATGGCCGCCGCCTCTGTAGGCGTAAAAACACCCCCCAAGATCCCGCCCAACACAATCACCACCAGCAGCAAACTCAACAGGGCCCGCTTGAACGCGACAAGAACATCGCGCAGGCCCGCCTTGTCACCGGCACCATAATCGCGCTGAACACTAATCACCCAGCACACCGCCATCAAGAAGATTCCGAATAGGATCCCAGGGAGAACTCCCGCGAAAAACAACGCCGCAATCGAAACCGACCCCGACGCCAAGGAATACACAATCATCACATTGCTCGGCGGAATCATCAGGCCCGTCGTCGCCGCCGTGGTCGTCACCGCTACATTGAAATCTCGGTCATACCCGTTCTTGTTCATCTCCGGAATCATAAAACCGCCGACCGAAGAAACCGCCGCCACCGCCGAGCCCGAGATCGAACCGAATAACATACAGGTGACCACATTCACATACGCCAGCCCGCCCCGAAAGCGGCCTACAAGAGTCGCCGCGAAATCAACCAAGCGGCCCGCGATGCCGCCGCGCCCCATCAAGAGCCCGGAGAGGATAAAAAACGGAATCGCCAACAACGGAAATTTGCTTGTCCCCGTGTACATCTTCTGTGCAATCGTCGCCAGCGTCTGCTCGGTCGAAAGATCCCCTACCGCAAGAAACATGAAAAGTGTCGCAAGTCCGATGCTGACGGCAATCGGGACGTTCGACAACAACATCACCAGAAAGGTGCATGCCAACACGAGCATCGGGAAATCCATTGCTAAACGCCCCCCTTCCCAACCGCGCCATCGCCCGACAGCAACAGCCGCACCTTGTCCACCATATCCTCGATCGACGTAAGCACAATGATAAGACCGCTCAACGGCAATACGGTGTAGAAATACCCCTCATTGACTTGAAGGACGGGCAAGATCTTTGGGAAATCCGCCGTCAACATGGACAGCGCCTTGCTCCCACCGCCATAGACCATCACCGCAGCCCCAAAGAAAATAACGCAGCCCAATACCCCGATATCAATCACGCACCGTCCGCGGCCCGGTATCTTATTCACAAAATAATCCACCCCCAAGTGGACATGCCGAATGAAGCCCACACTAGCGCCCAACATCCCCACCCACACCAGCAAGATATTCGCAAGTTCCTCCGTCCATTCGCTCTGGTTCCCCAGCACATAGCGGCTAAATACGCCCCACACAACGTCCAGTACCAACGTCGCCATGATGACGATCACCAGGAACTCCAGCACCCGGAGTAGTCCTAGCTTTATCGGACCGAAGGCCTCCATTGCTACTCGACCGCTTGAATGCGGGCGATGAGATCCCCCGTCGGCGTGCCTTCATACGATGCATGCAGATCCTTAAGCTTCGCGACGAATGGCGCTTTGTCGGGATAGTGCACCTCGATCCCCGCCGCCTTGAGCGCATCCAGGCTCTTCTCCGTCGCCGCCGCCCAAAGCTCGCGCTGATATACCGAAGACTCGTCCGCGGATTCCTGAATGATGCGCCGCTGTTCATCCGAAAGACTTTTCCACTTTGCCTCGCTCATCAACAATATATCGGGAACCATTGTATGTTCGTCCAGCGAATAATGTTTGCAAACCTCGAAATGTTTTGTCGAACTAAATGTCGGGGGGTTGTTCTCCGCCCCATCCACTATTCCTTGGGAAAGCGACGTATACAATTCCGAAAAAGGTATCGGCGTCGGTGAAGCGCCCAGCGCCTTCATCATTTCCATCGCGGTCGCGCTCTTCATCACGCGAATCTTCATGCCCGCCAGGTCATCCGGGGTTAGAATTGGTTTATCCGTCGTGTAAAAACTTCGACTGCCGGAATCGTAGAAGCATACTCCGCGCATTCCTGCGCCGACGCCGGCTTCGAGCATTTCCTTTCCAATCTCGCTATCCAACACTCTCCAGAAGTGCTCGCGGTCCCGAAAAATATACGGAACGCTAAACACTCCCATAATCGGAACATTCTGCTCCATGGGTGCCACGGAACTTTTCGTCATCGTCAACGAACCCATCTGCACCTGGTCCAGCATGTCCGACTCATCGCCGAGCTGGCCGCTCTCAAAAACCCTTAACTCGATCAGACCGCCCGACTTCTCCTTCATCTTCTCCCCCATGTACACCATCGCCAAATGTACGGGATGATCGTTTGGCAGCACATGCCCCAACTTCAGTATCAGCTTTTCCTCGTCGCCAGCAGCGTCGCCGCCCTTCTCGCCGCACCCAGCGAAACCAACCAATACGACCGCCAAAACGCTAAACGCCAATACCTTACGCATCGTTACGCTCCCTCAAACTCATCGGTTTCAAAAATACCCTGCGGGTCAGCCCGCCGGACTTGCCCGTCGAACGGCTCAACAATATAGCATACAGCCCCAAGCCATCCTATTCATCCGGTGTTCAGAGGTGTGCCAAAACTGGATTCGCTTATGTGGACCAGAGACGGTCTTGAACATAGCGATAAAACCTAATAC
>JAPYPO010000391.1 GCA_029937645.1 Candidatus Hydrogenedentota bacterium | reverse complement strand
GTACATGGTACTTCTCGAACACGGGAACAAACTCATTTTCTTCCGCGAGGCGCTCGATGGCCTTGTTCACGCGGCCAAGCAACGCTCTATCTTCCAGACGAAGCGCCACCGCGAAATCCCAAGAGAAGCCATAGGCCTCCGGGGCCGCGCCCTGAATTTTCAGGGTTTTGCGCCACGCGCTGTTTTGTTCGATGAGCCAACCGACGTTGTTCCACAGCACGGCGTAGTCGATATCACCTTCTGCGAGGGCCGCCAGCACATGTTCTTGCGAGGGCATCATCTCCCGAACGTAGCCTTCATCCCACAGCCGTGTGCTCGCCACTGTTGCGGCTTGAACTCCGATAGGTTTAAGGCCCGCCGCGCGAAAATTTTCAAGATCGGGCATGTCTTGGCGAGTCACCATCACGAAGCGTGCCGACGCGAAGGGGAGGGAATAGGCGACATCTCCGCCGATCCGCTTTTCGTCTTCGACGATCTTCGGTTCGATTGGCACGCCGACGACAAGGTCCGCGGAGTCTACCTCGGCCAATAATTGGGAAAGGAGCCCTTCCTGCTCCGAATTAATCCAGCGAAATTCGAGGTCGACGTCTGCGGCTTCCGCGATGAGCCGTGCGATTTCGACATTTAACCCTGGCGATTCAGCTTGCTCGCTCGAATAGGGAAGATTCGACGAGTCGAAGACTGCCGTCAGGGGTGGCTCCGCCCGCGCGCCGCCAAAGGCCATGGCGCAAAGTAGGAGTGCCGTAACGCCGACGGACTGCGCCATCGGGTATGTATTCCGAGATAAACGCACGTAGGAATCAGTCCCCAACTAGGCTGAAAAGAATGTAGTTACTACTCTGATTGCCGCCGCCCACTCCGCCTCGGGACCTCATTTCCTTGTGTCCGGCGGCGATTCCGATATATTGCTTTCCCTCGAAGGTGAAGCTGGTCGGAGGCGCGTATAGACCGGTTCCGGTCTGGAATTTCCAGAGGACCTCCCCGGTTTCATCGTGGAAGGCACGCAAATTGCCATCGGGCGCACCGGCAAAGACGAGGCCGCCGCCTGTTGCGAGGGTGCCGGCCCAGGTGATTCCTTTGGGAATTTCGGTTTTCCACTTTACCGTGCCCGAAGGAATATGAAACGCGGTCACGTACCCGTGGGCCTCCTCCCAGGGTGGCCACTCCAGCGAGCCTCCCATATACATGATGCCTTTGCGAAACACCATGTCGTTGGGTGTGACGAATGAGCCCCACTCCATCTCGGGAATGTAGACCAGGTGCTTATCGGGGTTGTAGGAGGCCGGCGGCCAATTCTTGCCGCCGAGGATCCCTGGGAAAATCTTACGTCTTCCGGGCTCAACCATTTCCGGCCGGAGCACCGGAAGGCCGCCGCTATTTTTTTCGGCCCAGTTCACCTTCGTGTACTCGTGGGCATACAAGAACTCACCCGTTGCGCGGTCGAGGGCGTAGACAAAGCCATTCCGGTTCACTTGGAGAACAATCTTCCGGAGTTCTCCGTTGATCATTTCATCCATGACGATTGGTTCGCTCGTTCCATCCAAGTCGAACACATCGTGCGGCGTGGTCTGAAAATACCAGGCCAATTCTCCGCTGTCTGCGTGCAAAGCGACGATTGAATTGGAATAAAGATTGTCGCCCAAACGCACATCGCCGTTGAAATCGGGGGAAGGATTTCCCGTGCCCCAATAAATCAAGTCGAGTTCCGGGTCATACGTACCTGTTACCCATGTCGGCGCGCCGCCCCGTTTCCACGAATCGCCGGACCACGTATCGTTGCCCGGTTCGCCCTCGCCGGGAATCGTGTAGAAGCGCCAGACCCGCTCGCCTGTGTTGGCGTCGAATGCGTCGAGAAATCCCCGAATGCCAAACTCGCCACCCGAAATACCGATGATGATCTTATCTTTCACAACCAACGGCGCGACGGTAATCGTGTAGGACTCCCGATGATCGGCCACCTTCGCGTCCCACAACTGCTGGCCTGATCGTGCGTCGAAACACATAAGACGGGCGTCAAGCGTCGCCCAGTACACCTTGTCGCCGAACAGCGCCACGCCTTTGTTGTGGGGCCCACAGCAGGTGTTGATATCCGAGAAATCGTGATCGTAACGCCAGATCGTTTTGCCCGTGCGCACGTCGAGACAAATGAGGTGACTGTTGGGCGTCGTGATGTACATGCGGCCATTGTTGACTAGCGCGGTGGTTTCAAAGGCGCCGCCCGCCACTCCCGTAACGTGGATCCAAGCGGGGGCCAGGCGATTTACCGTGTCGCGATTAATTTCGTCTCCAGGAAAAAAACGCCACGCCCCATAATTGCGCCCATGATTGACCCATTTATCGAGGTGGTCCTGCGCATTCAACAATACTTCATTCGTGACATTCTGCCCGGTTGCAGGGCCCGCGCCCAGAAAAACAATAGTTAGCAGTACCGCCCCAGCGGCGGTCTGTCGAACAAAACGCACCGCCGACTCAATTCTTGCTGGTCTACTCATCATGGCCATCCAATCCGCTCCCGATATTGTGAGGCTTTTCCCAAGCGAATTCGATACGCGAATCCAGCAAAGCCGAATCGCGCCATGATCCCGAATAAGACATCGAAAAGCAAACCGGGCCTTTGACCGCAAGACCGATGATTCCGTTGCGAACCATGGCCGTTGGGCTTTCTCAATCCTGCGCACGATGTGTCGATCAGGGTGGGGGGGGTACGCGAAACGGCGGCCCGCCGATTCTCAGCAGTGGGCCGCCGCGTGTTTTCTTTTGAGGGGTAGGGCGTGCTACCAGCGAACGTACGGCTCCTTCTTCATGACGAGCGCCGCGAGGAGATAAGCCAAGCCTATCGGGAAGAATCCCGTGCCTATCAGGGCAATAATAAATAGAATCCGAATCCCGTTGACAGAGATGTCGAAGTAGTTGCCGATACCTCGGCACACGCCGAATAGTATTCCGTAGCGCGAGCGGTAGAGGCCTGTGTCGAGTCGGTCATGGTATTGCATGGTAACGCACCCTTCCTTTCCATGTAGTCGTTCGTGAATGCTGGCCCGCGTTAGGCGGAAACTGAATCCGCATGCTCGCGCTTGGCCTTTGCGTCTTTGAGGCGCTTCAACTCGGCCTCGACGGAATCATTCTTCTCCATATCGCGGAAGTCGTCCTCAAGCGATGTATGCCGTCCGCGGCCAAAGTTTACGAGATCCGCTTCGGCTTCAGCGCGGTCCAAGCGATGCGTGAACTCTTCAAACTTTACGAAGACCTGCGACGTGTCGAATTTGCGGATTTCCTGCTCCGCGCGTTTCTTGTGAACCGCATGCTTGTAGCGGCGCACGAGGACGCGTTGACGCTCGCGGCCCTGTCCTAGTTTTTCCTCGATTTGGATGATGTCGCTTTTGTACTGGCTGACCAGCTCTTCGAGCTGATCAACTTCGCGTTGTACGATTTCCGATTCGCCCTGATAGTGGCGCTTGGCGGTCAAGGCTTCGCGGGCCAGCTCTTCGCGACCGCGTTCGACAGCGAGTTCCGCGCGATCTTCCCAATGGCGAATCTGAGCGTCCACACCTTCCACATCACGTCCGGCTTTTTTCGCGGAGGCCATCGCACCGGCGCACGCGGCTTTGAGCTCGACGAGGGTATCCTCCATCTCACGAATCATATGCTTGACCAATTTTTCCGGATCTTCTGCCTTATCCAATACGGCGTTGATGTTCGACCCGACGATATCCCGGACTCTTGTAAAGATTCCCATTTTCTTGGCTCCTTGTTGGCTTACGTTGACTTCCGCCCGCAGCGGGCTCTACAACGATTGAATTCATCTGAGTAATGCCTAGACATAATGCAACAACGGTGCCAAGGTGGGAAGATATCGTTAACAGTAGTTAACAATGGGACTTAGGGGGTGTATGAGGCCTACTCGCGTCTGCTCTTTATGGTCAATTTAACCAACTTAATGGGCCTGTTAGCCATTGTGTGGTTATTTAGACCATGCCTGATGCTGGCGAAATGGTGTAATTTCCCGGAATTACAAGACAGGTAATGCATTGGGAGGGCGAGCGTACCCGTCGAAGGCTCTCTAGCGTATTGGTTCATAATTGAGCCGACTTAAATTGTCATTGCGAGTCAGAACCCGCTTCGCGGGAAATTGGGATAAGG
>JAPYPO010000390.1:2610-4153 GCA_029937645.1 Candidatus Hydrogenedentota bacterium | reverse complement strand
AATCGATGCCGGCGGATCTCAAGATGACTCTTCCAAATGGGAAATCCGGGGTAGAGCAAGTAGATAAGCCCTTCTACAACAACCTGTCCCCACATCCCAATCACTCCCTCGTGCGAATAACTCGGTCCCTGCGCCGCGAGCCAAAGCGGTGAGTCTCCGATAAGTCCCCACCTCCAAACAAGTTTGAAGGTGCCACCCGGTTCTAGTCTCTGTCCTTATTCCAATTTCCCGGGAAGCGGGCTCTGACTCGCAACAACAAGAGAGAAGATATTTGGTCGATATCCGTTCAAGTGATTTGGTTGCGGCTTGGCCGCCCTACCGCTTAGATCGGCCGCGCTTCGATGATTTCGACGATTTTCTGTCTCTCCAAAAAAATAGACACTCCAAGAGCTCGATGAATCCTTCTACAACAATTTCTCCCCACATTCTAATCACTCCCTCGTACGAATAACTCGGTCCCTGCGCCGCGAGCCAAAGCGATTGCGGGCTACTTCAACACCTCCGCGATGGCCGTACACAGCGCGTCCATGTTATTAGTAGTCATGCCGGCCACATTTATTCGCCCCGATCCCACAATATATACAGAATGTTTTTCGCGGAGCTCTACGACTTGCTCTTTGCTCAGGCCCGAGATAGAGAACATTCCGTTCTGACTCTCCAGGAACGAGAAGTCTTGCTTGACGCCCATCTTGGCGAGGGTCTCGACGAAGAGCGTTCGCATTTCGCCGATACGCTTCCGCATCTGCGCCACTTCCTCGACCCACTCCTTGCGCAACTTTGGATCGCTTAACACCGTCGCCACGACCAGTCCGCCGTGCGTGGGCGGATTCGAATAAAGTGTGCGAATGGATTGTCGCATGTGGCTCAGCACCGCTTCGGCCGTTTTCTCCGACTTCGCGACAGCCGTCAACGAGCCCACACGTTCGCTGTAGAGCCCGAAATTCTTCGAGAACGAGTTGGCGATCAACAGTTCGTGATCCAGCTCGCAGAAGGCGCGAAGGCTGGCCGTGTCTTCCTCGAGGCCGTCCACAAACCCTTGATACGCAAAATCGATGAGCGGCAGGAAACGCCGTTCATCCGCGAGGTCGGCCAGGGCCTTCCACTGCTCCAGCGTGGGGTCGGCGCCGGTCGGATTGTGACAACACCCATGGAGCACGACAATATCGCCGGTCGGCACCTGCTCCAGCGTTTCGTGCATGGCGTCAAAATCGAGCGTGTGCGTCTCGGCATCGTAGTACGGATACTTTTTGATATTCAGCCCAGCCGCATTGAACACGCCCGGATGATTCGGCCAGGTCGGTTCGCTGATCCACACGGCCGAACCCGGATGCAGGCCTTTCATGAACTCCGCCGCTACCCGCAACGCGCCGGTGCCCCCAGGGGTATGTACCGTGGCCGCGCGTTTATTCGCAATGATTTCGTGATCGCTACCGAAAAGCAGTTCTTGGATCAAAGCCGCCAGCTCCGGACGGCCTTCGATGGGGAGGTAGGTCTTCGTAGATTCTTCCGAAAGCAGCCGCTCCTCAGCCTTCTTGACTGAATT
>JAPYPO010000390.1:2197-2600 GCA_029937645.1 Candidatus Hydrogenedentota bacterium | reverse complement strand
TCGGCATCCTTATAAACGCCAACAGTCAAATTGACCTTGTTTGGATTCTTGTCTTTCTTGAATACGGCATTCATGCCCAGTATGGGGTCCGGCGGAGCTACTTCCAATGAGTCAAACATGGCGCAATTATCTCCACTTGTAGATCGGTACTTAGTCAATTCGAAGGTAAGGCCGGACGGCGTTAAAGGCGATTTCGACCGTTGCAGGAGTATAACCTATCTGGAGAAATGGGCTCCAGGCCCGCCTTTTCTTATCGTAGCACCATGCGCACCCCGTGCCCTATCTAGCTCCTGGTACGAAAAGAGGTTTGCAGCGCGCCCTCCCTGTTAAAGACAGAATCTTTTGGGTGCCACCCGATTCTCGCCTAGGTCCTCATCCCAATTTGCCTGCGGCTATGCCGCGC
>JAPYPO010000390.1:0-2187 GCA_029937645.1 Candidatus Hydrogenedentota bacterium | reverse complement strand
ATAGATAGGGAACAAGGCGGCGCCGCAGCAAAACCGCGGCGCCGGAATTGACTCAAAATCGTGCAGGAACTTCCTCTCGATCCCGGGTGATACGTCTGAACAGTAGCAGCCCAATCGTCGCAACAAGCATTGCGGCGTCTCCCCACGGACCGAGGCCAGAGCCGCCCGTTGCCGCTGCGCATCCAGGTCCGGATTCCTCTCCGCCCTCCTGGCTGCCCGCGCTAAGCGGATCGGTGGCAGCGTCGATAAAATTGCTGATAGTCGCGTCGCCACCTATGCTGGCCTGGGTGAATTCGGAGAGGTTACTGGCGCCATCCAGATCGAAATCGCCAGAGGCAGAGTACGGTTCATCGTTGGCCTTGGGTTCTACCTCGAATACAAGGTAGGCCTCGGATAAGGGCTTGTCGGCGACGGACGAAGGCATGTATTCGCCGTCTAGCGAGGCGACGCTTTCGTAAATTCCGGATAGTTGGACATCCGACAGGGCCAACCTACCTCGCAGGGCATCTCTCATGTCTCGACTGATGAGCATGAGCGCCGCAAGCACCGGTCCGTGGGGTTCGATGCTCTCGTAAAACTCTTCGTTTGCGAGCGCCTCCCGGTTGATGTCGAAGGCATTTAGGGTGGCGCCTCGGAGGCCGTCACCGGCTTCCCGGTCGCAGGCAGCACAGACCAGCGCCAACGCAAATTCGTCGGGAAGTCCGTCGAAGTCGTGGTCCGCATCGGGGAGTTCGAACGCTGCGGCAAGTGCCGCGTAGCCCGATTGAATAGGGCCCCGCATCGAACACAAGTCTGGCCTCGAGCCTTCCTGTTCCCCCTCCTCCTCGCCTTCGTTTCCCTCCTCCTCACTCGCCATCGACATTGCAACGAGTTCCACGGTAATTCCACCACCCCCTCTGAATGTCACGGTGCCGGAGTAGTCGCCGAGACTAAGAGGCGTGAATCGGACGTACACTAAAGCGCTCGCTCCACCAGAGATGGAGTAATCGCCGCCATGGATGACACTAAATGGCGGTCGTGTTGATGCAGTACCTATAAGCATTTCGTCACCCCTATTCGTCACCTCGATAAGGCGAGTTGTGAACGAAGCCACAGCGACATCGCCAAAATCTACGGACGATACGTCGACAGAAATCGAGGCAGGCAGGATTGGCTCCTCGCCCTCGCCCTCGCCTTCGCCTTCGCCTTCACCTTCACCTTCACCTTCGCCTTCACCTTCACCTTCACCTTCGCCTTCACCTTCACCTTCGCCTTCACCTCCGCCTTCACCTTCGCCTTCGCCCTCGCTCCCCAGTTCAACTCCAACGCCGGAGACTAGAACGAAGGTTTGTTGATCTCCGAGGAAGTCCACCGCGTCTGAGACGGATCCCGCCACTTGCGGAGTGAACGTGATCGTGATCACGCGGGACTCACCGGCTGCAATCGCGTAGTTGGAGCGGCCGATGGCGGTGAAGGGGGTGGGAGCTACGATTGAACCTTGGAGCACGCCCTGGCCAGTGTTTGACACTTCAACGACACGGGATGCCGACGCGCCAATGGGTACCGTCGAAAAGTCGATTGAGGCGGGTGTGACGCGAAGAATGGGCGCGCCCTCGCCTCCGGATCGCTCGCTCTTCAGGGTTGGACGGTCAAAGGGAAAGCGCTCATTCGCCACCCGGGGATCGGTCAGGCCATTTTCTAGGAAATCGATCACGAGGGCTTGGAACGGTAGGCCGCCCTGAGTTGTTGCCGGCATGAGTATGTCGCTGATATTTCTGTTCGGTCCGCGGCCATTCGTTGGAATGCCGGATTGGTCCTGCGTAAATTGCATGTGGCCGGTGTTGGTGAGTTGGCCTGAATTGTAGAAGTCGATAGCGT
The DNA here is from genome assembly GCA_029937645.1 of Candidatus Hydrogenedentota bacterium. GTDB lineage: Bacteria > Hydrogenedentota > Hydrogenedentia > Hydrogenedentales > JAPYPO01. The sequence continues at coordinate 330 of JAPYPO010000390.1, read as the reverse complement.
CCTTTACATCGGTAACCCATCCCACATGCATCAACGAGGCCTTCAAACCTACATTCCGAAGGCTCGGTGTTCTAAATCTTCCGATATCGCCGCGGTTGCCGGTAACGTCCATTCGTCCTAGGTCTTCAGTCGAAGGGCGGAGTCCAATATTGTGGAAGTTGTTGTCCGTGAAGAGGGGCGGCCGATGACAGTTCAAACATACGGTGCGCTCGACCAGTAGATCCCAGCCTTCACGCTGCTGCGTTGTCAACGCGGTCGTTTCACCAGCCAAAAAGCGGTCCCAGGGCGTCTGGTCGGCGACGAGCGTGCGTTCGTAGGTTGCTATCGCGA
>JAPYPO010000389.1 GCA_029937645.1 Candidatus Hydrogenedentota bacterium | reverse complement strand
CACCCTGAGAACACCCTCTGTTCATAGAGTTAAACGACGCCGGCGGATCTCAAGATGACTCTTCCAAATGGGAAATCCGGGATTAGATCGAGGGATCTTCGTCGTCTGCGTAGATGAGTCGATTCAAGGAATCGAGTCCCTGAACCGAAAAGGGAGACGTCTCTTCTACCGAAGATTCCGTCTCGCCCCGCAGCTCCTCGACATGATGAAGGGCTGCCCCCGCTCCGGGTGACAACTCCTCAAAATCAAAGGGAACAGGTGATTTCGAAATACCTTCTGCGGGTTGAAGCGGAGCCCCGCGGTCGGCGGTCGGGAATGCCTTCGACTCCTCGCTCTGCTCCGAAGGCGCCAGCAGTTCTGCGGATTTATCGATGAGTACGCGCAACGCGCCGAGTTCATCAGGCAGCTCTTCTCCTGTAAGGGCGAGATCGCGTCGGGTCGAAGTCTCGCCTTCATCTCGTTCAACCGAATTCTCGACCAAAGGCGCATCGGCGTTGGGATCTTGAGGTCCGAAGTAAAACGGCTGTTCTTCTTCCGGGGATGCTGCCGCAGATTCAACGTTCTCGTTTGCCGACGTTGCTTCCACCTCACCTTCCTCGGAAAGGCCATCGGAATCGAGGCGTGATGAGAGGCGCGTCATGGCCTCCACCGCCCGATTCAATTGCTCACGCAACGCACCGAAGTCATGGACCGTTTCTTCATGGGCGCGATGCCGCGAGGCACGTTCAGCACGCAGCGATGCCAGCGCGCTTTCCTGTTCATTCAGGCGGGCATGCGCCGCTCCAACTTGTTCCGCCGCGCTGTGGCGAAGCGATTCCAATTCCGCCGCGCGTTCGCGCGCATTTAATTTTGCCGCATCCAGTTCCGCGTACATGGCCGCCAGCGATTCCTGCAATTTCCCGTGCTCCCGCCACACATCCTTCACGCTGTATTCAAGAACCCGGCACTCTTCCTCCAATTTTTCGCATTGGACCCGAAAGCTATCTCGTTCGGCTAGGGCATTTGTCAGGGCGTCCCGCTGCTGCTTAACTTCGAGTTCCGACGCGCGCACGCGATCCGCCCGCTCCGCGTCCCACAGTTGGGTCCGCCCAATTTCTTCCCGCAACGCAGCCATCCTCAGGCGTGTTTCCTCGCGCTCATGGGTCAACGCGTCAAGGGCGCCTTTCAAATCATCCATACCTTCCCGACTGTCGGCATGATCGGTAACGCCGACTACTTGCGAGACCGCAGGCTCCGGGTGATCAAAGAGCGGTGCCGTGAATAACGGCGCATCGGGTGAACCCTCATAGCCTATCGTCGTTTCCAACTCACGAATTTCGGAAATTTTCGCACGCTGTTCCGATTGGACCGCCGCCATGTGCGTACGGCTTTTCTGGATGTCCCCGAGTAAATTTTCCGCACGCGTGAGTAGCGCGTCCGTTCCAGCCGTGGGAAGTGAACTCTCAGAGCGTGCCATGTCCAATTCGCCACGCAACACACCCAGTTCTTCCTCTAAACCGAGCGTGCGCTCAAGTTGTGCACAGACGCCGCCGTACTGTCGTTGAAGTTCCTGTAGCCGATCCTCGCGGCCCAAACCATTTGTTTGCATAGGTTCAGATACGACTACTTCCGACGGGGGGGTCTTGGAAGGATAATCCCGTTCCAAGATCGCTTTGAGTTCGTCTAGGTTTTTCGCTTCTGAATGGGTACGTTCCGCGGAGGAACCGTTTGAGGATTGCCCATTGCTGGTGGAAGCGCGGCGGTCCTCAAGCGATTGAATTGGAATGGTTACGCCGTTCTTCAATAATTGCTCCAGCGCCGGCGGCAAATTCCGCAACCGCGCCGGGTGTACGCTTGTCGCGATGACGATCTGGTGGCCGTTCTCCAAGAAAAGGCGGGCCAGCCCTTCCAGATCATCCTGGTGATCCTGGAAGTCTTCGAGATGATCAATGAGAAGGATGGCGGACGCAGCCCGTTCGACGGGACTCGGATCGCCAAGAAGGTCAAGCGCATCCTGAGGAAAATCGGATGCCGTGACGTATGCGATTCCGGTAGCGCCGGAACCCGAGCGAATCCGGTTGACGATGGCGTAGAGGAGGTGGGTTTTCCCCGACCCTTCTTCACCGAGGAGCAGAGCAGACTGAGAGTGAACGGGCCGTGCTTCGGCGATATCGAGGCACCATTCATAGGCTTGCCGGTTAACCTCCCCCAAGTCGAAATCCCCGAAACTGCGCTGCTTCATCACTCAATCTCCCGGAATTGTCCCGTCTTCGGGAACATCGGCTTTCGCCGGCTAGGTCCCGTTGCAGGATCCGTTTGACACACCTAATGCTGATGACCTAAAAAAAGTTTACGCGCATACTAGGAAAGAATCAAATAACAGGTGTTTTGTGGTATAGTCGAAAAATTCCTTGGGGCCGGGCGTGGAGTTCATAAAACGCTGTGGTAGGAGCTAGAACGTTGGACCATCGGGCCGACATGTTGGCTATGGAGTGGTAAACCGGATTTATGCGATTAGACATTGCCGCCCGATGCGATATCGGGCGACGAAAGAAGACGAACGAGGATTCCTATGGGGTCTTTCTGGAAGACGCCCCTGGGTTACAGCTCTTCCGCCACGGGGGTCTCTTGATCGTTGCCGATGGGCTCGGTGGCCACGGCGGCGGGGACATCGCGAGCAAGCTGGCCGTGTCCAACATGAAGGATGTGGTCAAAGAGCCCGCGCCTTCGGCAGCCCAAAACGGGGAAGCCGATCAGTCCATACTCGACATTCTGAAGAAGTATGTCATTGGCGCCAATGACACCGTTTTTCAGACAAACAAAGACCTCGTCTCCAGCGGCAAGCCCATGGGGACCACACTCATCACCGCGCTCGTATCGCCTAGAAAGCTCTACATCTGCAATGTGGGAGATTCAAGGGCGTACCATATCCGCGATGGCGAAATCATCGACATAACCGAAGATCACTCTTGGGTCGACGAGCAAGTGAAGCTCGGCCTCATGTCGAAAACAGAAGCGGAGATGGATTCACGGAAAAATATCGTCACCCGCAGCATCGGAACACACGCCGAGGTGGACGCCGACACGTATCTCTGGCACATCGTTCCTGGCGACTGGATCCTGCTTTGCTCCGATGGCCTCGTCAACATGGTTAAGGACACAGACATCCTCGGCGAGTTCGTCAAAGGAGGGACCGCCGCCGAAATCGCCGTCCGCCTCGTACACATGGCCAATGAAAATGGCGGCAAAGACAACATCACCGTTATCGCGGCCAATATCAGCCCCAATCCATTCCGTCTGCTTTATATGCGGTTACGATCCTTCGTGCGGCGTCAAGGATTAAAACTACTGTGGCTGTTTGTGACGCTCGCCGTGGGCATCGCTGGATTTATTGGAGGCTACTTGGCGCACAGCATGGGGATCGATGTCCTCGGCTTCTAGCCTTCAAAAAACCGGCGTGTGAACACCTCCCCGTCCCAATCCAAATACGTGCGGTGCGACAACCAATCCCCCGTATTGATGTACAGGCCGTCATCACCCGTCCGCTCGACCGGTTTCATCACGGGATAATGCGTGTGCCCGCACACGACCACATCCGCCTCGTTCACCTGCAAGAGTCCCACGGCAAATTTCTCGATGGGCGCCACCTCACGACCCTCCGCCGGATCGTCCGGCTTTAGCAACGTCCGGCTCCCATGAGAGATGCGCCGAGCAAGCGCCATGGCCCAATCGGGGTGGAGTAGGCTGAACGCCCACACCGCCGCGCGCGACCGTGCGATACGCTTATAGATTCGGTACTTAACGTCGTCGGGATTTACCCCATCGCCGTGAACGAACAGGACACGCTTGCCGCCCATGTCGCACGCGTAGGAGTCGGGATGAATTTGAAAGGCGAGGAACTTCTCAAGAAACCGACCCGCCCAAAAGTCGTGATTCCCGCAGATGAGATGAAGCTCGACGCCCTGTTCGCTGAGATCCCGAAAGGCACACAGCACCTCAAAGTAATCGGAGAAAATGACGTGCTTGTATTCGAACCAAAAATCAAATAGATCGCCCAGCACGACCACGCGCCCAATTTCAGACGGATCAATCTGGCGCAGAAATGCGGTGAAATCGTTGAGCGTCTTCTCGCCTTGGGGGGTAGTCTGAAGATGGACATCGGCGAAAATAAGAG
>JAPYPO010000388.1:2288-4159 GCA_029937645.1 Candidatus Hydrogenedentota bacterium | reverse complement strand
ACTAATTCAAGACATCCCCGGCGCTGCCGACGTCAAAGCCGAGCAAGTCGTCGGTCTGCCGACCATCCGCGTGAAGGTGGATCGGGAGGCCTCCGCACGATTCGGCATCAACGCCGAAGACATCTTGAGCGTCATCGAGACCATCGGTGGGGCTCAAATGGGAACCATCATCGAAGGCCAGAAACGCTTCATCCTGCAAGCGCGCTTCGAGCCTTCGGTTCGCGACAACCTGCACAACTTTCAAAATCTACGGATACCGGCCACCAAAGGAGGAGCCCGACGATTAATACCCCTTTCGGAGGTCGCCTCGATTTCAATCGAGGAAGGCCCTGCGCAAATTAGCCGCGAGGCCATCAGCCGCCGCATCACCGTCGAGGCCAACGTGCGCGGGCGCGACTTGGCTGGCTTCGTCGCCGAGGCGCAGCGCATTCTCGACAGGGATCTCGACCTGCCGGACGGTTGGCACATGGAATGGGGCGGCCAATTTGAAAATCTACAGGCCGCCTCGCGACGCCTGGCCTTCTTGGTGCCGCTGGCCCTGATATTGATCTTCGTGCTGCTCTACACCACCTTCAATTCCGGTCGACTGGCCCTTCTGATTTACCTCAACGTTCCCATGGCCCTGACCGGCGGAATCCTAGCCCTGACCCTGCGCGGGTATCCGTTCTCAATTAGCGCGGGCGTCGGATTTATCGCGCTCTTCGGCGTGGCCGTACTCAATGGGGTCGTTCTCGTCTCCTACATCGTCGATCGCCAGAAGGCCGGAGCCACGCCGAAGGAGGCCGCGCTGGAAGGCGCAAAAGCCCGCCTGCGGCCCGTCCTCATGACGGCCTTAGTCGCCTCCTTAGGTTTCCTGCCCATGGCCATGGCCCACAGCGCCGGTGCCGAAGTACAACGGCCGCTGGCCACAGTAGTCATCGGCGGGCTTGTGACCTCCACGTTGTTGACCCTGTTCGTGTTGCCCTCAATTTACAAGTGGTTCGCCGGCAGCGCTGCCGCATCGCAGACGGGCTAGACACGGAGGGGGCGCTTGCTGGTACGATAGGCGAGGCCCCGGTCAGGGCGGATCTTCAGGATCAACCCAAACAGGAGACATCGCTTCCCATGGTAAGCCCCTCCCAACGCGACCCGATGCAGGACAGTGACCCCATGCAGGGCAGCGCAGCCGCTACGCTGTCTATCGAGCAAAAGCGCACGTTGTACCGCGACGGGTACGTCATCGTGCGGAACGCCGTGCCGAAGGATCGGGTAGAGGCCGCGTTGCAGTGCATCAACGAATCTCAGGAAAGCGCCATGCTCAGCAAAGAGAAGGCACTGACCGACCTGATCAACGCCTCGTCGCTTACACCCATCCTAACCGAGGCAATGGGTGTCTTTGACCCACCGATCGCGTGCCAAGTCGGCGTGAGGAAGGTCAGCGAGCCGGGAGAACATTTCAACAACCTCGGCTATCGAGAAAAAGACATGCCCTATTACGCCGCTGAATCCCACGTGGACGGCTGCCTGACCATCAAAGTCCCACAAGAGGAGCAGCACGGCACACCGGAGGAGATTTACGCTCGCTACATCGCATCCGGCCCAAAGGGCGATCTCGGGCGAAGCCCAGAGGTTATGGGTACAAACATGGTGCCGCTCTTCGAGGATCCTGAAATGACGCTGAGCCTCGGCAGCTTCACAGCCTTCGTCTTCGTGTGCCTCAACGACCAGACCATCGAGGGACGCGGCCAGACCGCGCTGATTCCCGGCTCGCACCACGCGATGGAAAACTTCTTCCGCTGGCAGCGCGACACCAATGGCCATCTGGGTCCAGAAGGCCCGGGCTGGCCCCGCCTCAACCACGAATGCCCGAACCGCTGCGGTCTCATCTACCT
>JAPYPO010000388.1:0-2278 GCA_029937645.1 Candidatus Hydrogenedentota bacterium | reverse complement strand
CATCTACCTGCCGGAGACCGTCCGGGAACAGTTCCTGGATGAGAACTCGGAGCGCACTCCCGACGGCAAGCGATGGCCACGACCGACCCAAATTTTGATGGACGCGGGGGACGCGTGCATTGCCCTGTTTAATATGGCGCACTGCGGAACTCGGAACGAGCATGGCACGGAGTCGCGGAAGAACATGATCTTCCGCCTCCGCAACAAAAAGCGCCAGCCTGACAAACTCGTCAACGGTATTTCAGATCACCCCGATCGTGGGCAGCGGGGCGAATGGCTGGAGTACGAGGAGGGGAACAACCCCTGGGAGCGCTCCAAGCACGCGATGTGCAACATGTGGGAAGAGTGGGAAGGCCTCCAAGATGTCGTCGCGGATAACCCCGTCTGATCACCCCGGCCTAAGTCGGCGCAAAGAAATTGAATGAATTCTACATGGAAGAAAGCGGCGCTGCTCGGTGCCTTCACCTGGCTGGTCTATTGCATGACCTGCACCGGGACAAGTGGGGATTCCCAGTGGTCGATCCCCACCGCTCGCAGTCTACTTTACGAAGGCAACGCCGACCTCAACGAGTACGGCGCGTGGCTCGATCAATCGGGTTTTCACGCGATAGAGTCGGTCGACGGGCACCACTACACCATGTTTCCCGTCGCCGTCTCCGTGGTGGCGCTGCCCTTTGTCGCCGGCGCCGAGGCGATGTTCCGTGTGGTGGCGATGCTCTCTCCGGATCTAGAAGCCCAACTGCTCGACCGAAGCCCAGTGCCCTACCCACACCTCTCCGCGGTGACGTTCTATTGGCGCTTAGAGCAAATTATCGCATCGCTCTTTTGCGCGATGGCGGTGGCCCTGTTTTACGTGTATGCGTGTAATCGCCTACCGCCACGGCGCGCCCTGCTCGTATCGTTGCTCCTGGCGTTTTGTACCTCGACTTGGTCCGTGGCGGCGACGGCCCTGTGGCAGCACGGCCCTTCCCTGCTCATGATTGTCGCCGCGCTGCGGATCCTACAGATAGCCCAAGAGAAAGATTATCGAATTCAATACCTCAGTATTCCCTTGGCCCTTGCCTACGTGATTCGTCCGACCAACAGCATCACCCTGGTCATTCTAACGGTGTTCGTTGCCATCCGGCATCGCCGGTATCTCGTCAAGTATCTGTCATGGGCGATGGTAGTGTTCGTACCATTTTGCGCCTATAACGTAGTCGTCTATAGCGCCTTGTTGCCGCCCTACTTCATGCCCGGCCGCCTCGGCGGAAACAATGATTTTTGGATAGCCCTCGTCGCCAACATCATCAGCCCCGCGCGGGGACTCTTCGTCTACTCACCCATCCTTCTGTTTGCAGTGCTCGGTGCCGTGCGTCGGTTGAAGCAACCCAATCGAGATTCCCTCGACTACTACGTGATGGCGATACTGATTCTACACTGGGTCGCGATTTCATCGTTCCCTCACTGGTGGGGCGGGAAGTCATTCGGTCCGCGCTTCTTCACCGATGTTCTTCCGTTCCTCCTATATTTTCTAATCCCAGTGCTCAGTGTGCAGCGCAACGCTGCATGGGGACGCTGGATCATACCGGCTGTATTCGTACTGCTCGCGACGGCGAGCCTTGCCATACACTATCGCGGCGCAAGTTCCCCATCCGTATGGGCCTGGAACGATACGCCCGTGCGCATTGACGAGGATCCAAGCCGGATTTGGGACTGGGGGGATCTATCCTTTTTTAGGACCGAAGACCGTTAAGGAACCAGGTCAAAACAAAGTCGCCAACGTTGAAGGCGGATTATGCCTTGTGAACTTCCCTCAAGAGACAAAGCAAAAAAGGGACTGACGCAAGCGAAGCGAGGTACGAGCGTAGACGTGTCTGTCCCTTTTCTTGCGGCGCAACTTCATGCGCAGCGGGAGTTTGCATGAAAAATTTGTATAAGCATTCTGAATTCTAAATCAAACCACGAGCCCCGATATCTCACCTTCTTTCATAGTGAGACCGCGAAGATACCCACGCTGAATATTAGGGAAGAACTCCTGTCCCGAAGGGGCAGCGGCATGTAGTCGTAGGATGAGGGCATGTAGCCGAGGGATGAGCAACGCGATTCCCCCGGTCAGATTCCCTCCAGATAAACTTCCTCGAAGAGGATGCGGCGACTATTGCCTAACCGCCCGCGTTTCGCACAAAGAAGGCGCCCGTGGAAATTAATCCATGGGCGCCTTGTTGGTGGTGTGTTTGGGGCGGTTAGACTCCGGAGAGGCCTTCGAGTGTTCCGGTGGAGTCGCCGATGGTTTCTA
>JAPYPO010000387.1 GCA_029937645.1 Candidatus Hydrogenedentota bacterium | reverse complement strand
GTGCAGGTGTGTGAGAAAGCCATCCGTTTCCGCCGAAGATTCCAGGAAATCCAGAAGGCCCGTGGGCGTTGCCGCGTCGACGACCCGCTTGAGAAGGATGCGCTGCTCAAACGTCCCGATGAGCATCTGCTCGTGCTTCGTGCCCGCGAGGAGGCCCAGCGCAAATTCCTGGAAGGTCAACACGGGCGAACGCCACACGCCAGGCAACGCCCCTTGCTCGATCAGATCTGCCGTGCGCTGGGCCGCGTACCGCCGCGTGGGGACCAGTAGCCGCGCACCTCCCCAATTTTCGAGGACGGCGGCATTTAACGCCTCGGCGCGCGAGGACCGGTGAGGGCCGGTGTATACATGAATCTCTGCCATGGGTGATTCCCCCTCAAGCAGCGCTAAATCGCCTCGGCGTCGACTATTTCGTAGCGGTAGCCTTGCTCCGTGAGGAACAACTGCCGCTTCATGCTGTAGTCCTGATCGCAGGTGTCACGCGACACAAGCGAGTAGAAGTGCGCGATAATCCCTTCGGCTTTCGGGCGAAGGATTCGACCAAGGCGCTGGGCTTCCTCTTGGCGCGAGCCAAACGTTCCCGACACCTGAATGGCCACATTCGCGTCTGGAAGATCGATAGCGAAATTGGCCACCTTGGATACGATCAGGAGTTTCTCTTCGCCGTTGCGAAATGCGCCGTACAGTTTTTCTCGTTCCTTCGTCCCCGTCCGGCCCGTGATGATAGGCGCGCCGAAGCGCGTGGCCAGAGCCTGCAGCTGATCCAGGTATTGTCCGATAATCAAGACGTTGTCCGCTTTGTGTTTCTCAAGAAGGCGTTCGCAGATATCTTCCTTGACAGGATTGGTCGAAGCGATCCTGAATTGGCCGCGTTTATTCGCGATGACGTATTGATACCGCTCGTCCGACGGCAGCGGTGTACGGACCTCGTGGCAAATGGCCTGAGCGATCCAACCTTGCTTCTCAAGCACCTTCCACGGCACGTCGTATTTTTTGGGGCCGATGAGCGAAAATACATCGTCCTCGCGCGCGTCTTCGCGAACCAGCGTGGCGGTCAGGCCGATACGGCGGCGCGCCTGGAGCGTCGAGGTGGCGCGAAAAACGGGCGCGGGCAACAGATGAACTTCATCGTATACGATGAGGCCCCAGTTCCCTCCGTCAAACAAGTCGAAGTGCAGAAAGGGGCTATCTTTCGACTTGCGGTAGGTCAACACTTGGTAGGTGGCGATGGTCACGGGCCGGATTTCCTTCGAGTCGCCGCTGTACTCGCCGACTTGTTCCTCGGTCAGCGTCGTCTTATCGAGTAATTCGCTTTTCCACTGCCGCAACGCTACGGTATTGGTCGTCAGCACCAGGGTCTGCGTTTGCAGCGCGTGTATGCAGCCGATACCCACCACCGTTTTCCCCGCGCCGCACGGCAACACCACCACGCCGCTGCCGCCGTGATTCGATCCGCGCATATAAAACGCATCGATCGATTCAATCTGATATTTGCGCATGCCAAAGGGCTTCTTGGAGAGGCTCTTTTTCCGCAGGTTGAATTTCAGAGGAGCGCCCTTGATATACCCGGCAAGATCTTCGACGGGAAAGCCAATCTTGATGAGGATGCTCTTGACGTTGCCGCGGTCGGCTTGTTCGATATAAATCTTGTTCTTGTCGTTCGTCGCGGAGACGAAAGGCTTCACGTCCTTATGGTTCAAGAGTTGGGTGATAAGCATCGGGTCGTCGGACTCAAGGAGCAGACGGCCGTCTTCGGACTTGTAGAGTTTGAGGCGGCCATAGCGCGACACATAGTCTTCGATATCGACGATAATGTTTTGCGGAATTTCGTAGCGGCTGTAGCGCGTCAAGCTGTCGATAATATTTTTCGGGGTCATGCCCGCAGCGGCGGCATTCCAAAGGGAAAGCGGCGTGATGCGGTAGGTATGGATATGCTCCGGCGATTTCACGAGCTCCGCGAACGCGGCGATCACGTCGCGCGCGTCTTCGAAGGCGTCGCCGTCCGTCTCGAGTAGAATGGATCGGTCGGATTGAACAATTACCGGGTGGGTGTCAGCGTCAGTCATAGGCCGGAAGTGTACCACAGCGATCCGAATCACTTGAACCTGTTTGCAAGACACCTGCCCGCAAAAGATCTGAGAAATGCCGGACGGGTCCGATTTGTCGTTCTCTGTACGGCCACCCCCCTTTCACTGTAGAATGTTTTCGTGGGTGCGCGGGCGGTTCTTTGATTGTAGGGTCCGCCCGCTATTTTGTCTGGGGCTGCGACACAAGGGAGTTGAGGTATGCGCGTGGCTGTGCCGCACGGTTCCGAAAGGCTGACGCAGTTGAATTGCTCCCTTCAATTCGGCGCGGTCTTATGTGCCTCGCTTCTTATTTCCTTTTCGGCATCTGCGGCGATTTTCGAGGTGAACGACCTGGGCGATGGCACCGACGCTGTCCCGGGCGATGGCGTTGCGGAGACGGCTGAAGGAAACGGCGTCACGACACTACGCGCCGCCATCGAGGAGGCCAACGCCACGCAGGGCCCCGATACGATCGTCTTCCTGTTGGGTGGAACCATCGCCACAACCCTTGCGCTGCCCCCCCTCGACGACGCATCCGGCGCGACACGGATAAACGGCGACGGTCAGGTCACCCTGGACGGCGGGGCGGTACTCGGCGTCGTTTCCGGCATCACGCTCCACTCGGCGGGCAACGTAATCAACGGCATCCACTTCGCCAACTTTTCCGGCGGAGGCGTCGATCTATCCGGGTCCGCCGCTAGGGACAACGAGATCGTCAACTGCCAAATTGGGATCGCGGGCCGTAACGAAGTTGGTGTGCTGATTCAAAACGGCGCATTCTCGAACACCATCGGCGGAAACAGGATCAACACCCGCAACATTATTTCTGGCAACGGGGTGGGTATCTCTATTTCCGGCGCGGGCAGCATCGCGAATAACGTCTACGGAAACTATATCGGGACAGATATTAGCGGAGATAACCCAAAGCCCAACGAAACCTACGGCGTACTCATTTCCGGCGGCGCGACGTTTAACCGCATCGGGGGCGGGACGGCCGGGGATGCGAACACGGTCTCGGGAAATGGCTCCGGTATTCGCATCAGCGGCCCTGGGACGGCGTTCAATGTGGTTCAGGGCAACATCGTCGGGGCGAACGCCACCGCGAGCGTTGCCCTCTCGAACACAGCCGAAGGCATCGCGATTGCGGCCGGGGCGACGTCGAATCGCGTCGGCGGCACGACCCTGGGCGCAAAGAATCTCATCGTCAGTAACGGTGTGGGCGTGTCGATCGCCGGCGCCGGCACCTCGCTGAACGCCGTCGAGGGGAATTTCATCGGCGTCCGCTCAGATGGCAGCGCTGGGTTTGGCAACGCGGGTGCTGGTGTGGTCATCCGTGACGGCGCATCCGGAAATCTCATCGGCGGCAGGACATCCGCTGTGCGCAATATTATTTCAGACAACAGCTCGGGTGGCGTGCTGCTTACAGGCGTCGATACCGCTCTGAACACCGTCGAAGGTAACTATGTCGGCGTCGCGCCCGATGGACAAACCCCGCTCGGCAACACCGGATTCGGTGTTTCTTTGGCCCTCGGCGCGCGCAACAACAGTATCGGCGGGCTGCGCGAAGAGTCCGCCAATATCCTATCGGGCAACACGGGCGCGGGAGTCCTGCTATCCGGAAACGCCACTGTGGACAATCAAATCATCGGCAACCGTATCGGGCTCGATGCCGTAGGCGTGGTCCTTGCGAACACGGGCGCGGGGGTCGAGGTCGTCGAAAATGCGTCGGGCAATGTCATCGGCGGCGAAGCGGACGGGGCGGCAAACCAAATCATCGGGAATGGCCGCAACGGGATTTTAGTCGGCGATGGATCTACGGGCATCCGTATAGCCCGTAACGATATCCATGGCAACACCGACCAGGGCATATCCCTTACCGGTGTTGCCAATCTCGCGATTGAACCCCCAAGCATCCAGGGACTTGAGCCGATAGCTGGCGTCGCTCCAGTCGCAGCCACGATCGAGCTGTTTGTAGACGACGCGGATCAGGGCGAAATTTTCTTGGCATCGGGCACCGCTGATGCGACAGGCGTGTTTTCTATTGAGCCCGCATCGCTCGTAACTTTGGAACCATGAAATTCCAGCTTCAGACTTCGGTCA
>JAPYPO010000386.1 GCA_029937645.1 Candidatus Hydrogenedentota bacterium | reverse complement strand
CCCGACGACGAGATAGGGTCCGTGAAGGCCATCGTCCGGTTCTTCAGGTCGGCCAGCTTGGCAATGCCGCTGTCCTTCCGGACGAATATTCTCGAATGGTAATAAGGCTTGCCTTGGTAGACTTCCCCAAGAATCGGAATCGCTCCGGCGTGTTGATGCGCAATGACATACTGCAACGGACCCATGAAACCCATGTCCGCCGTGCCATTCTTTAGCGCCTCAATGACGCCGGCATAGCCCGTAGCCACGAAGTGCTTGACGGGAACGCCCAGCTCTTGCTCAAGGTAGGCGACGACCGGCCGTACATCCTCAATGATTTGTTCCGGATTCTGATACGCGATGAAGACGATGCGCAATTCCTTGACCGGCGCGTCGTCAGCGTTTGCGTGCGGAAAAAGCGCCAAACTACAAACACAAACTATCGTTGCAAACTGCAATGCTTTCATGATCTCTACCCTTATTTCAGCACGTCGGCTGTTTCTTCATACAGCGATCGGTATTCAGCTACGATAGCGTCCACTTCACTGGATTCGCCGGCCTCATTGGCCCGATAGGCTTGCGCCATCAAGTCCTCTAATTTATTCAGCGTTCCCAGGTGGGCCATGTCCTGCAGGTCCCACTTGTGAGCGGCGATCTCGCTTTCGATGGTACTGAACAATACGCTCGCGAGTTTAGGCTGATTGATCTCCCGAATGTATCCATACGAAGACAGGAAAAACTTAAATTCCTCCATCTCCGATTCTAACGTGTAGACCGTGTCTTCATAGGCGTCTACACCGCTGCCGACAGCCCGAAGGTAGGCCGTCAAATCTTCCCGCTCCTCCGCGGACCACTCCAACGAAAATTGCGTGTCGAACCACTCGACCACCGAAGCCAAAGTCGGTTGGCTGCCATCGTGGAAATACGGTGCCGTATAAAGGCTGCTCAAGAGCGTCGGTGTGTCCATTCCGCCGTCCCTCGAATGAGTGCTCGCGCCGCTGACGCTGCCGATATCGTGCGCATTCCCGTCGCGGAAGTGACTCGACGGCACATGGCACGTCGCGCAGCTCATGGCGTTCATCTGGGCATAGGGCTTGGTGAACAGTGTTTCGCCTCGCCTTTCCGAATCGGTGGCGGCGGCGGTCAACATGCCTGCCGGCCCCAACTTCGGATTCGGCAAGAAATCGAATTCGTTCATGTACGCGATAAGCGCGTCCAGTTCGACCGGCGACGGCTCTACGCCTTTGAATTCGTTCACAATGACATTTCGAACGAATTCGCGCAGCGAAGCAAATCGGCCGTTGCGCCCATACGGGGGCGTGAACTTGATTCCCCGAAGGTCGGGTGTGTCCACCGGATCGAAGGCGGCATTGTTCGCGTGAGGAGCGAAGAAGCCGTTGCTAACATCCATTCCTCCGCCCACCGTCGACAGGCCGGGGATGAATAGCTTCGGATTCGTCACGCCCTTGTTGTGGCAGGTATTGCAGCTGATCATCAGGCTGCGCGCCGGGTCTCCAAAGATGTACGGGCTGTCAAAAAGTAAGTCGCCCAGCGCAATAAGCGTCGTATCCGATTCGTCAACGCCCCGCTCGGCCATGTTCAGAATTTGCCGAGGCCGCGGAAGCTGTTTATTCATCTCGCTGCCCGGCGGCAGCTTCGGGGGAACCGTAGCCGAAGGATCGTAGGTCGGGCTATGGACGGGAAGCGCGGCGATCCGTCTATCGACTGGCGCTTCAAAGGGCACGCCAAAATTCTCGTTCACATAGTCCCGAATGGTCCGGGTCGCGCCAGAGAATATTTCGATGTCTGACGGCTTCGACCCAATCCCCAATACGCCCGCGTACCCCAGCGCGCTCGACGCTTCCAGCCAGGCCTCGCCGATTCTACGGAACCCCGCGGGATCCGTTGCCCGGACTTCGTAGGCAAAGGCCTCCCAGATTTGGCGCGCCGCCTCGAAACTCGAATCAGCCACATCGTGGTCGCCCAGTGACGCCGTCGCGCGCGCAAGATGGAGGTCAACGATTCGCGCCACGGCATGCGTCGATATCTCAAACACCTCGCGTGCTGTCTGCTTGCGCATCGCGGGAGTTGACGCGTGGATGGCCTTCAAAACATGCTGTTGAAACGCGTCGCCTTCCGCCGTCGCCAATCCATCATGTCCTCGAGCGATGCGGTCTGTTTCCGCCTCGACAAGATCCCAACTTACGGGATTCAGGTTAACAAAGAACGCGATTTTGCGATGCGCTTCCGCGACCGGATGATAGTCCTCCGGCGGCACGATGTGCGCCGACGCTGTGGGTGCCACAATTGCGATGAGCAGCCCGATACAGCCGGTGAGCCCGCAAGACAAATTAACCCTATTCATACTTTCTGCTCCGCTTGGTTTCTCGGCGGAATGCCGATGAACGTATTCACGTTATGCGCTTTTCGCCCCTATGAAAGAAGGGGATCGGGGGGGGTGGTGAACCGTGAGACTGCCCAGATCGGGTCCACGCTCGATACCCTACTGTGGGTAATTTACCATAGTTAACTTTATAAAGCAAGGCAAATCTTTGCCCGGAATTTACGCAAAATAGAAGGGAGGGTGGAGCCGGTGTAAAAGTAATGCTCGAACCACGAATGGACACGAATTCACACCAATATCAAAGAATCATTAGTGCTACTATCCGTCAAAAGCTTGTTTTTTTAGCAAGCCTTTCGAGTGGCGATTCTTATGAGTCCTTTGAGAACAAGGGAGAAACCGAGAGGATTTCAATCCGCGCAAAGACGCATAGGGCGCAAAGAACGATCGTGTAAAAGAACTCCGGCTGAAGGTATGTCAACCCTCCAAGCCAAAAGCCTCTTTGCGACTTTGCGTGACACTGATTCGGTTGCGGCTACGCCGCGCTATACCTTTACCACGGGCTGTTAGATCTTCGCTACTGATCGTCGTCCAATTCTCTCGCCGTGCTTGCGGGATGGGTTTTCAGGTACTCAGTGAGCAACGGGCCGGGCGATAGGTCCTTGCCCTGCAGGCCGGAATAATCCGGCGCGTAGCGGTAGATTCGGAAGACGGCGTTGTTGAGTTTGCGGCTTTTATCCTCATCCTCACCCTCTTTCTTCGGGCGAGGCGGGGGGAAGGCGGGGTTGACGTAGCGCCATACCATCTCGCCATCAGGCGTTACTTCAAAAAATGTGCCGCTTGCGCCTTCACATATAAGCGTGTTTCCATTGGCCAATCGCCGCACGCCCGAGATGAAGCTGGAATAGAAATCTTCCTTATTATCCGGCGCGGCATACATCCAGACCGGCTCGACAGGCCCAAACGACGCACCCTCCTGCATTGCGTACGTCCCATCCGCGTTCAGCGGCGCTACAAGCTCCTCCACCGTGGAATAACCGCCGTCAGGCCGTTCGCTTCCGTTATTGAAAACTAGCAGATTTCCCGCTCCGGGCAGGCCCTCGCCGATCCAGTTAATATCGTGCTGCCCAAAAAGGCGCTGATCTTCTTCGAAACCCGCGCGGTAACTGAGAGGATTGCCCCAACGGTACAGGAAATCGCCGCCTTTACCGGCACGGCCACCCGTGTGACCCCGAGCCTCCTCCGTTGTGGTGCTGTGATCCAGCACCCATATCTCATGATTGGCTCGCGAGCTGATGGCTATTTGGTCCAACTTCGCGCTGTAATCAATCGCATTCGCGTGATGCCAGTCCGACCCCGTGCTACCTCGGGGCGGCCCATCGTCATCCGAATCACCCTCGCCCGCATCCCCGTCGGGAGCGCCCTCCAGGTAGCCCAGCGCCTCCAACCGCTCCCGCTCCTCCGGTGGAATGCGGTCCTGCCAGTGGCCCGTCGGATTCACCTCCATCAACTCGGGATGCGCCCCTACATCGCCGAAATTGGCCATCGTCTCATCGAAATCCTGAATCAGGTGATCCCACAGATGCCACTCCCAGACAATCTCCCCGCCCTCCGGACGGATGGGTTTCACCTCGATAATATGCTCCGGCCAGAGCGCGTCCGCGCCCAACAATTCCGGATCGCGGCCCGCCGCCATCGCCTCCTCCTTCGTCTTCATTTCCCACGCAAGGATCAGGAGGTTTCCATTCGGCATCGGTTCGACATCATGGTGCATCAAATGCTGGTCGCTCGCGTATATGAACTCCCAGACCAGCGACCCGTCCCAGGCGTATTCTTCCACCCGATAC
>JAPYPO010000385.1 GCA_029937645.1 Candidatus Hydrogenedentota bacterium | reverse complement strand
TGGCTACCGTCGGGGGCGCGCATGTGGAAGTCGTATACTGCCAGCCGCAGCGGAATGAACGCGAGATTTTTGGCGGATTGGTTCCGTATAGCGAGGTCTGGAGAACGGGCGCGAACGAAGCGACGACGTTTTCGGTGGATAAAGACATAACCTTTGGCGGCGAGCCGCTTGCCGCGGGCACGTACAGTTTGTTTACGATTCCCGAGCGGGATTCGTGGACGGTGGTTCTTAACGAGATCGCGGAGCAATGGGGGGCATTCGATTACGACGTGGGCAAAGATGTTCTTCGCGTCGAGGCGACAACGGAAGAACTGGGTATTGGCCTCGAATATTTTACGATTAGCTTCGACGACGCGGAGGAAGGCGCAATTCTTTCGTTCCGATGGGACACGACGTCCGTCTCTGTTCCCATCGAGATAGTCGAATAGGGGCTAACAGGAAAATCCATAGCGCATCAACGATATAGAGAAGGAACCATCGCACCATGCAGGGTCTACAACAGATAGACATCAAAGTTTTCGTCAAAAAAGGCGAGGATATTCCCCCGTACGACTTCATGCCGGTGCTTCAGCGCTGGATTCAGAAGCATACGATTCCCGGCGCGCTGATTGACGTTGCCGACTACAGCCACATCCATAACGGGCCGGGCATCATCCTCGTCGCGCACGAGCACAACGTCAGCGTGGACTACAACGAGGGCCGCATGGGGCTGTTGTTCCACCAGAAGCAGCCGCTTGACGGGTCGTTGCAGGAGCGGATGAAGCTGTGCCTGAAGTACGCTTTCATGGCGTGCGTGGAATTGCAGCGGGAGCCGGAATTTGATGGGCGTCTTGAATTCGATTCCACGAAGGTTCTCTTTCTCGCGAACGACCGCCTCCACGCGCCAAACGATGACGTGACGGGCGGCCAAGTCGAGGAACAGCTCTCTGAAGTCGCCGGCCGCATTTTCGATGGCGAACTCGACCTTCACCGCAGATCGGATGACCCCCGAGATCGAATTGTGATCGAGGTCCACGCGCAGCAGCCGCAGGAATTTTTAGGGCTGATCGAGAACTGCTCGGAAGTGATCACGGGGTAGATAACGAACGGCGCTTACGAAGAATGGGGAGTCCGCTCCATCGAATAACCGCAGTGCGCGCATTCATACATGTAGCGGTGCTTTCCGTCGGGCGAGTCCATCTCGACGTTCTTCAGCGCGTTCCGCTCCCCACATTCCGGGCAGGTATCTTCGTTGCGAAATCCGATGAGGCGAACGGCGATTAGCACGCCGAAAAATAGAATGGGCGCGAGTAGAGACAGTTGTGTCATTTTCGCACCGGATTCAGCCGGACATCCGGTGAGTAGCACGGGAACGATTAGCGCCAATAACCTTTTCATTGATCGTGCCTCCAGCAGGTTTTTGATTAGCAGCCCTCGTTCGACTTTTGCCACGGGCCGTTAGACCTTCAGTTTATCCAACAGCCGTTTGCAGGCCTTAATTCCATCGAACTCGCTTAACCGGCGTCCTTATGTTGAAGAGATTGCCGCGTCGCTCCCTGCGGTCGCTCCTGTTAAGGAAGTCGTTCTTAAGACCACCCTCACCTTAATCCTCTCCCTGAGGGAGAGGAAATATTTAGCCCCCGTTAGCGTTCCTCCAGCGTGTAGATAGCTGATAACTGCCGGTACTGCTCGTTGTAATCTAGGCCATATCCGACGACGAAATTATTCTCTATTTCGAAGCCAACGAATCGCGGGCTCATGGGAACTACCCGCCCGGCGGGCTTATCCAGTAGTACGCACAACTCGACAGCCTCGGGCTCTGATTCCAGTAACCGCTCCACGATCGCCGAAGCCGTACGGCCCGTATCCAAAATATCCTCCACGATCAACACCGTCTTTCCGCGTAGCGGCACGGTCGGTTCAATCGAGAATTCTACCCGACCCGTTGAGCGGTCACCTTCATAACTTCTCGCCCGGATGAAATCGAGCTGCACCGGCACCGTCATCGCGCGAGCAAGGTCCACACCGAAAAAGACGCCTCCTTTTAAGACCGGCAGGACGACAACATCTTGTCCCGCGAAATCGGTAGAAATTTCGGCGGCGAGTGCGGCGACCCGCTGTTGAATCGCGGCCGCATCGATAAGCGGTTCATTACTGCGTTTCATGAATCTCAACCTCCACGAGCGGAGCGGTCGGATTGTGAACCACCGCTTCCTCGCCAATACCGTGGCCAACAACCCAGAGAATCGTCTCCCCGGATGTCAGGACCAACGCCTCAGGCCGCTTCCACACCGGAACCTCGGCTTCCGCCAAGTAATCCGAAAGTTTTTTCGAACCGCCGATGCCAAAGGGACGGAAGCGGTCGCCTTCGACGACGCGACGAAGGGATGCGCCGCCGGCCAGTAGGGCCGATTCAAACACCTGGCGCGTGGGCGAGCAGTATTCCGCAAACGATTCGGTGGGCCTTTGCGAAACGGTGCGTGTAGCGATAGTACGGCCCAATCCTTCGACCGTCCCAGGGATCCGCAACGCGACCGGGCGGCCGTCCAGGCGAGGCGCCGTCTCTTCGATAACACGGGTTTCGTGTTTCCCGTTGCATAACTGCGTCCCGCTACCCAGATCGAGATAGGCACCCGTCGCGCCTTCCGCGATGAAGCGCAGCGCGGCGTCAACCCGCTCAAATTCACACCGTACCCCATGGCGCCACGCGATAAGGAGAAGCGCCCTTCGTTGGATAGCGAGCGGCGCTTCCGCGAATCGCGCGCGGACGACATTTCCCTCCGGGTTCAAGCACGAATCGAGAAACCTGCGGGCCTCTGCATCCATATACGCGGTCTCAGTCCGCTGTACCTCCGCGAGGCGATTCAACGCTCCGCGCAGTCCTGGGTTGTAATCCGACTCCAAGAGCGGCATGAGTTCGTGGCGAACGCGATTGCGCAAGAAGCGCGTGTCCTTATTCGTCGAGTCTTCGCGGTAGGCCAAGCTCTCCGCGTCCACGTAGGCCAACACGTCGGCGCGAGACACTTCGATAAGGGGCCGGATAATTCGCAACCCGTCGCGTTCGGAGACCGACAGAATCCCCTGCAGTCCATGTGGCGACGTGCCCCTGAGCAATCGGATCAGAACCGTTTCCGCGTTATCATCGCAGTGGTGGCCTGTAGCGATAGCGCCGCACCCTTGCGCCTTCGCCGTTCGCACCAAGAAGGCGTAGCGCTGATCCCGTGCATACTCCTCGAAGGAAAGAGACTTCATTTCGGCGGGCCTCTCCGTCGCGATCGAGTCTGTATGAAATGGCAGTCCTAGCGATTCAGCCTGCGCACGGACAAATTCGCCGTCCTCAGCGCTTTCGCCATCCCGGGTCGCGTGGTCGAAGTAGGCTACCGCGACCCGATCATGAATTTCAGCCAACGTGTGGAGCAGGGCAATCGAATCCGCGCCGCCAGAGACCGCGGCCAGCACGGTTTCTTCGGCCTGAAGCATCCCGTGAGTTTTGATGGAGCCACGGACCCGTTCAATGAATGGCATCATGTCCACGCTGAGTTATGTACTTCCTGAAACAGGGTGATCTAGCCAACACGATTTTGGTGCTCTTCGTGGTGAATCCCTTCCACTAGCAGGAAGTTCACGAAGGGCGCGAAGACTACGAATCTATCTCAAGTTCATGAGCGGCGGATATGCCTTGTACAGCCGCATCAGCCACTTGGTCACACGAGAGAAGAACAGTTCATTCTGGCGGCGTTCCAGCGCGCGTTCAATAGCCTCGGCAACGGCCTCGACCGGGACTTCGCCCGCATTCGCTGGCCCTTCAATCGCTACAGATGCCAGCGCCACATTTAGCACGTGTATTCCTTGGCCGCCGAACTCTGCGCGCAACGCATCCGACATTCCATTCACCGCAGATTTGGAAACACTGTACACCGTTTGCGTGGGATTGGGTTTGTAGCCCGCCAGCGAAGAAATATTTACGATGGCGCCACCGCCGCGTTCCAGCATCCCCGGAATCAGCAAGCGGGCCAATTGCAACGGCCCGGTTACGTTCGTGCGGATAATAGAATCGATTTCTGTCAGAGAGGTGTCGGCCAAAGGCCGCGAAGTCACATCGGCCGCATTGTTGATCACGATATCCACCGGGGTTTTGGTTTCATGCAAGCGCTCTGTAAACCGTTCAAGATCGTCTGCAACACTAAGGTCGCA